>NZ_CP015284.1 GCF_002094975.1 Streptococcus salivarius
TAATCTCTTTCTTCTTTCTTTTTATTTCGATAATCTCTTTCTTCTTTCTTTTTATACGGATAATACTTTTTTAAATCATCAGCTGAAAGATAACGTTCCATAAATCTACTTTCTTTTTGTATAGTAAAAGTAAATGTACCATCTATTATTTCACCATAAAAATATTCATTTCTTTCTGGCTGAATATAGTTATATTTTTCCGAATATAATTCTATCTTACCTTTTGAATACTTGGCACTTTGTCTAAGTCCGTGATTTCGAGTATCAAAAGCAACCTCATAACATGATCTTAATTCTCTTAAATTCGTATCCTTTATAATATTGAAATAGCGTAAAAACAACTCAGAATCTTCATTTACTATCTCAGTAGTATTTTTATACCCTTCGCCGTCTTGTTCATATTTAATGAGGAAATTATTTCGACTATAATACTCCAATAGACATCTCATATTCTCTGGATACATTATTTCCATTTTTGTTTCTACTCGATATTGATTAGGATGATATTTTTCACATAACGAATCTTGAAATGAAAAACGGTTTGTTCTAATTTCAGTAGTTATGAAATATTGGTCAACTTCCTCATCAGATTGAACTACAATTTTAGACTCCTTACTTTTTATTTTGTTACTTAGACGAAGCTCTGAAAAATCATAGTATCTCAGCGTCTCATTGACTGCAGCTACACTCTGGTCCAAAAATTTAAAATCATTCTCTCGTTCTCTATTACCTTGTAAAGTTTGAATAATATAATACTCTCTACAACCTGGAGTATCATCTAATCTAGGTAAATTGTCGTAGTAAAATAAAGCATCATTTGTTTCATATTCTGATAAGAACAAAGCTGCGCAAATTGCAATTATGCAATCTCTCGGTTGATTGGGTTTGGTTTTATTCAGTATTTTCCTAAACATTTCATAATTTATTCCGACTCTTTGAGCTAATTCTCTCGTCTTTATACCTACTTCTCCATTTATCGTTAATTTATCTTTTGACTTTCTTTTTATATAATTAATAAAGGTAATATTAGATTCCCTCTTCTTCTCATCCTTTTTTAACACGCTATTAGATTTGTTTTTGTTTTCGTCCATATACTACCACCTCTTTTTTATATAAGTTTATAACAAAAAAGGTAAAACCCAAAGAGAAAACAGGACCAATTAGTCCCATATTCTCTTTAGTTTTACCATTTAACACATCTTACTATACTAAATATTAATCAATCTATTTTCGAGATAATAACATTATCATATATTATTCCCTCAACTCTTCAAGGACAGTTTCTAAGTCCACTTCTGTCACTATTTCTCCGGGTTCCACTTTCTCTCCTGGCAAAACATAATCATGGATCCTGCCATTTCGTCGGACAATACTGATTTTATCGCCCTTGATAAACCCTCTTTCTATCGCTTCCATTACTTCATCATACGTCATCATTTTATATACCTCCTATTATCTACAATATATCTATTCGTAAAAAATATCAAAAATTAACAAAAAAAGCACTTAAAGTTTAAAAACTTTAAGTGCCATTATTCTTTCTATTCCGCAGGCCCTAAGTCAAGATAAAGAATACCTCGTTTAGTGGCATACTGCAGTGCATATTCATCAGCCTCAAACAAATCTGAAGCTAGAAGGGTCTTCGTAAAGACAGTTTCATCTTTACGCTTAAATGTTGCCGTATATCTATGTTTACTCATTTTTTCTCCTTTAATATTCGTACTGACCTTTGACTCCACTATAGAGCCAATACACAGCTTTATCGTAACCTTGCTGAAGGGTAGCGTTAGCATCCTCCATTAGGTCTCTCAAAGAATAAAATCCCCTGTAACTGTCTAATGCTGATTCCATCAGACAGAAAAGATATGTTGGCATATCTTTTGTTCCCCAAGCTAGAAGATCTAATTGACTTAAATCATCTCTTGCTTCCTTTGGAAAACGACTCGGAAAATTACTTGTCGTAGAATTTCCACATTCCTTGGCACGCTGTAACATAGTTAGGCGAGTTTCCAACATGTGTATATCAGCCTCTTGAAAAGCTTCTGCATGCTCTGTGGTAATAATCAACTTAGATAGACCGGGATTGATTTCCTCAACTTCATAATAAAGTGAAGATTCAAACGGGATCTCAATCGGAGGAAGGTTAGATACTCCCTCTCGATTCAAAACCACGTTCCTAACTGGTCGGCATAGCAAACTTTGTTGCATATCCACCTTTTTGCTATCGACAATTGATGAAATTCGGTCATTAATTAGGTCTGACGGAAAGCCAGCAATATTACTATTATATTGTTGAACCTTTTCAATATAGTAGAGACCTTGAGTGATTCCTGTCATTGTTTTTCTCCTTCTTACGCCATTACAACATTGTCAAGACCAAGCTCTTTGAGCTCCTCTTGTGTCTCAACGTTACTTTCAGTTGTCTTCAATTTGATGACAACATTCAGTCCCATAGCACGTGCTTGTAACAATGCTGAAGCAAGTGCTGGTTCGGGTTTTCCCTCAACGAAAAGGGTTTGAACCTTACGCTCCTTCATTTCCAGAATTCTCTTAATATAAAAACAAGAGAGTTCCAAAAATGAATAAGATTGAGCGTTATCAATCCGAGGGAAAGTTGTAACGCCTTCAAGAAGGTCTTTAGCAAAAAGATCCGCAAAGACCTCTTGAGTTTTTTTGTTTTTGTAGATATAAATCTTTTTTGTCATTGTTTTTTCTCCTTTATTTTACAAACTAGATTGTCATAACTTCTCTACTTAACAGAGGGAAGCTCCTCAACACGACTTAAGAAAGAAAGCAACTCCTTGCGTGTGTTGATGTCTTCAACATCTTCTGTTACTGGCGTATCGTAAGTAATATGATACTCACCATTATCCCAGCTCTTAAAGACAGAAGACTGGCAGAACTCAATCTGATCATCTTCTACCTGATAGACCAGGTTAGCCATATAGCCATTACCAAAGTAATAGCGATGGAATACAACCTTACGATTGTTTCCCAAACGCACCAAAACTTCTGGATTTTGGCGTTTATATTGGGTTGGTTTAATGAAGAACCCAAATTGTGACCTTAAACTAGTCATCTTTAAGTCTTTCATTGCCACCAACGCCTCATCACAAGAAATAGGCATTAACCCACTTTGTTCTAACAAGGTATTGATAGCAACCATTCCATCCTTCTTGATAAAAAGATGGCTATTCCCAGTTTCGTTCAAAAACTGATGCAAGGTCATTCCTGAGAATGAACCATTAACCTCTAACAGTTTTTTTCCTAGTAAAAGTGTTGTTGGTACAAATGTTGTCATTGTTTTTCTCCTCCATAGAAAAAGAGGAAGGTGTAGCCTAGGGCTACTACCTTCCTCTTTCTCTTCTATGTACGATATACGATGTATATTGTACGGTGTAATGTGTTTTTTGTGGCTCACCACTGCATCTCATCAAGTTCACTTGGGGTTAACTTACGGCCCAAATTTTGCTCAACACGCGCAGCCCAGACAAGATTACCATTCTTGATCATTTCAATCTCCTCTGGTGTCTTGTATGGTTTATCCGGTAAGCCTAGCGACCTCCAATCCTCTTTGAATCGTTCAACTATTCTCATGGTTAGTCTACTCCTCCCTTCAAAAAACGGTCAATGAGTCCCTTAGATGCTGCTGTATTAAAAATCACTCGGTTAGTGTTTCCAATACGACTGCCTCCGTACCGACTAACATAAAAGTCTCGAAGAGCTGTCTTTGAAATCAGCATCATAAACCCCTCAAAGCCACGATTGAAAGCGTCTTGTGCTACATAAGCAAGCAAGACACCTGCAATCCCTTGGTTTCTCTTATCCATTCGCACCTCCAGCTTATGGATAAAATTGTAATAATCAGTAGGCTCAGGAGTGAACTCAATCATACCAGAAACCTCACCTTGAATTACAAAACCACTGGTAATTGCATTGGGAGAACTTATGGCCGTCCAATCAAACTCAAAGCCCTCTGATGTCAAATCAGAAAGTGTCGAGATATCCTCTTGACTGAAATCCCAAAAGAAGGTCTCTTTCATTTCAATTTTCCTCTCCAGTATCTTTTTGTTCACTTTATTATAACACCTTTCTTCAGACTGTGATACTTGTTGCTAGAGCTAGCTCTTGATCATAGACTCCCTCTAACTCTTTCAAATAAGACTCGGAATAATCTCCAAGGTCTTCATCTGTTAAGAGTTCAGTGGTTATCCCTTTACCTGGGACATTGCAAGTCATAACGGTTGCTTTATAAATAAAGTTCACACCAGACTCTGCATCTACAGAATCAAAAGTGGCAGACATTGGGATATCGCTAAGAGTGCTATCTTGCTTTAAGATGTCAGTCAAAAAGCTATCGATATTCTCTCGAATATTCCAGTTCCCACAAGCTGTAAAAGGAAGTGTCACTGAGACAAGTCCTTCTTCAGTTGTGATACAATCTGCTTTTCTTGGATGACCTTTTAGAGTCGTTGGGGTCCAAGCTTTTTCATTGATTACTCTATGAGTAGCCACAAGCACCTCTATATCCGTTAATGTTGGTGCGGAAATAGTTACCTTGCCAAAGGCATGAGAAATATTCCCCATAGTTTTCTCCTCTCCTAGAAACAACGCATTCTTCCGTTATCTCTGAAAGAATAGTAATTATCCTTCGTTACGATAACATGGTCTAAGACCTCCATTTCAAAGAGCTTTGCAGCATCCTCAAGGGCCTCAGTAACATTAATATCATTACTGGAAGGATACACGTTTCCAGAGGGATGGTTATGAGCTACCAGCACGTAGCGAGCTAAATTCTTCACTGCATAGTGAAAAATCTCTCTTGGGCACGCCATACTACGATGAACACTACCGATGAAAACTACTCGCTCCTCGATAACGTTACAATGCACATCCAAGTACCACACTACAAGATGCTCTTGTTTCTTTTGCCCATAGGCTTTTTGGATACTTTGAGCAAAATATCCAGTCCCAGTGACACAAGTTGGCTTTTCTTCCTCACCTTCTGAACGTTTGAAAAGTTCAAGCATTGAAAGAAAGGCAATAGCATCTCTCTGAGTTAAACCATAATATTTTAACTCCTCGATACTTAACTCACAGACCTTCTTAAAGACCTTCTTAGAATCTCCTTGCAATTCAGAATACAAGGCATCGACCTTTTCTGAAGGTATCCAGTGACTGAAAACCCTTTTGAATAGCTCTTTATCACCAAAGTCTTTAGGATGTCTTACTTGTCTCCTAGTAATTGTTTCTGTCATTATTTTTCTCCTTTACCTGTTAAACCACAAGCCATTCAGCCTGCAGTTGCATAGCGACTGCTACTGTTGTTGTTACTTTAAAGAGTAAACGTTCTTGTTTATCCCTTGCAACTATAACAGCAGCACTCCCCTTATAGATAACCGAAATGGTACTTTCTCGAGGAAGTGTTTCTAGTAGGATACATATTCTGTCCATAACTACCTCCTAGGCTGGTGCTACTACCCACATGGAGCGGATAGCTTGCACCTTTCGATTCGTCTCTGCACGGTCTAAGCGACAATCGCTATCAAACTTAGTACCGTAGACATCTTCGTATACCTCTCGCATACGTTTGCCCAGGTCCTCAATATGAGACAATTGTGCTTTCGAAGCACGCGCATTAAGGTTAGCTATATAGCGATTATAGACTTTTCTAAAAATCGCATTCAGTCTGGCATTATCTTCAAGATACCACTTCAGTGAGTAGCTTTTATAATGCTCTTTTAACCACTTTGCTTTTTCAGTTTTTGTCATTGTTTTTCTCCTCTAAAAAAATGGCCTTAGGACCATTTTTTCTTTTGTTGTTGCTATTATTTAAGCAAGTTCAAGTTCGTGAAGGATCTCTTCAAAGTAAAGTCTACGTTTAATACGAGATGAAAATAAATCTACAAATTCCTTGTAGTATCGAATATCTTCATTCGTATAAGACTTACAGGGATTGGCATCATCATACACGATTAGCCATGCCCGTTTTCCTGGTACCATTTCACTCATAGAGTTGACCCCACGTTTATCCAATGCTTCTAGTCCAGTGAGTGAAATATACCCTAGATGAACATTATGTCCTTCATTTTTTAAAAGAGTATTAACCTTAGCCATACATTTAGTATGTTTCTTTGGCTTATTCACTCCATCTACAAAACATAATACATTTATCATTTTTTTCTCCTCCTTTCTCAACTACGAAATAGATGCTGAATCCCTTCTACAAAGAGAATCGGGATCAGAAATACTATTGCTACAACCAACTTAAAAATTAATTTATTTCGAAGTAAGTTACACAAGATAACGTAGCAAAGTATAGCCACGAATCCGATGAACAACCACTCTGGGAGTATTTGATTAAAGAATTCATACCATACTTCTTGCTGTTGAGCATAAGTCATGTTCGTATTGAAAAGTTCAAAGATATGTTCCATTTTTTCTCCTTAATATAAAAAGTGGTCTTTTGACCACTTTATTCCTACTGTTGTTGTGCCTGCTGACGTTGTTTAGAAACAAAATCAGACAAAGCTTTTAGTTGAACTGTCAATCCTTGACTTTCACCTAGTTCAGACCACTCAAGCAACTGGCTTTCTGTGGCCCCAAGAGACATTGCTGCTTCTTCACCACGAGCAACCATTTGAATCAGTTGATCATCGTTACAAGCAGCTTTTATCCCTTTTGGCTCTGGAGTAGCTGTTTCACTCTTTTGAGAAGGGACTTCAGCTTCACTAGTTACTTGCGATACACTATCACTTGCAACTTTGTTAGCTGATGTCACCTCACTTAGTGATGTCTGTTCACTACTACTCAAAGAAGTAGCAAGCGACGCTGACTTGGCTGTCTTTCCATAGCGAGCACCTGTTGGCTTGCGAGGTGTTTTCGCTTGAGCATTTGACTGATAATTATGGTTACTATCATAGTTACCAGTCTGTTGAGCTGATTGCGAATGATATGGCACATTGTCCATATCTAATTCCTCGCTATCAGCCTCAATACCCAGCAAGGTTTTCACCTCGTAGCGTCTCAGATAGGTTACTTGAGCTCCTAGGTTCTTAATGTCATTGACATTATAGAATACCGGAACCGACTCAATGTCGTAAGAGACACCACTTTCATGAAGTATTGTCGTCACAACTTTGACTCCGTTAGCATTACCAAACGGAATATGTTTGGTTTGCTGAGTCAAAGTTAAACCATACTTATTGAGTGCTGGACGTACAGCCGCTAGGATGTCGGATAACGGTGCGAACTTAAAGTCAACGTTCTTAAACGTGACTCTACTTGTCGCAGTTACCGACTCAAACTCAGCTTGAGCCTTGGCCAAGGCCTCAAACAATGGAGCCATAACTTCCGGCTCTTGTTTAGAATGGTCTTTTTTAGCTTGTTCAGCCTTTTGCCATTCTAATTGCATTTCCGCCTTAGCTAAAGCTACTTTAGCCTCTACAAGTTCAGCTAGCATGTTTGTGTTATTTACCATAGTTTCAGTCATTTGTTTTCTCCTTAATCATAAAAAGTGGCCTTGAGACCACTTTATTTCCTATTTATTATTGTTGTAAAAATTCTGCCACTGTTTTTGCTGTTACTAACGACTTATTCGTTAAACAGTAATCACAGTGCCCACATCCTTCGACAGCCTTATGTGCCAAAGCATCTTTAAGTGCTTCAACATTTCCATAGAAGAGGTCTCTCCCCATTTCAATGATAGTATCATCGATCAGAATTAACTCCTTATCTGGAACAGGTTCTTTTGAAACCGCCATAATATAAGGTGTAAATTCATAACCGTAGGTTTGCTTCAGCAACTCCTGATATACGTACATTTGTAGCGTATACTGATATTCTACTATGTTATAGAGAAGAGATTTCGTATAACGATGAAGTGTCGTCGAATATTTTTCCGACTGAAGACTCTCCATCGTCTTCAAGTCAACGAAATAGCCTCCTGAAAGATTCAGACTATCAATTTTGCACTTGAAGGGAATCCCTTCTAACGTACCAGTGATAATCCGTTCTTTCTCCACCATCTCATCATCTGTACCATGATACAAACGATTAAAAAGCTCCTCTTTTTCTAAAGCAGCAATCATTTTATCTGCTTGTTTGAAAGAGGCTTTTACCTGGCCAGCGGTTTTCCCTCGTTGACTAATTATCTTATCTCGATTCCTTTCCAAAAAAGCTTCATGAGCTTCTCTAGTCTCAAAATAAGAATGGACATAATTACCAACAAGTAGGCTTTCTGTCTCTGCCTTCTCAGGCAAAAAGCCCAAGTCAACAACTTCCTGCCTTAAGGGACATTTAATGTACTCCTTCAGACGAGAAGTGGACATATAATACCTATCTTGGTAGTAATTATCCTCTGTCAATGGAGGAAGTATCTCTACGTCTTTTATCATTCTTTCTCCTTCCAAAACAAAAAGAGCTCAGTATGACTGAACTCTCTACTTTCTTCTTAAAACCTTGAACTATGTACTAGAAAGGAATATTCTCAAACATAGAATCATCTAGAGGTTCTCCGCCACCAGGAAAGCCCCCTTCTGCAGGTCCAAAATCTGGACTTTGTTGAGAAGAGGTGTTGCTATGACGAGGCTGTAAGTTGTCAAAGTTTGACACATTAACCTCGGTCACATATATACGCTGACCTTGTTGGTTTTCATAAGAACGAGTTTGCAACCGTCCTTCAACGGTCACAAGAAATCCCTTCTTGATCCAGTTTGAGAAATTCTCTCCCTGCTTCCCCCAAATAACTAGAGGGAAAAAGTCGCTTTCTCGCTCACCATTTTGATTTTTGAAATCACGAGGGCAAGCGATACGAGCAGTCGCCACCGCCTTGTTTGAAGGCGTGTAGCGAAGTTCTGGAGCGTCTACAAGACGTCCAGTAATAATGACTTTGTTGAGCATAATTTTCTCCTTTCTTAATCCTCTGCTACGACTTCAATGTCGAGGAATACGATTTCCCCTTCATCTAAAGCTTCAGAAAACTTATGGCTTTTTCCACAAAATTCTTTGTAGCCTTTCTTGGTGAAATGGCTACGTGGGGATAAATAATCGATATACCCCTTAACATGATCATTAGACCATGAATTTTTAGGATTTACCTCCCCAGAAAGAACTAAAGTAGCCCATTCTGAAGCAGAGACCATCATGCCCTCCTCATCAAATAACGACTTTCTTGTTGCCGTTTTCTGTTGTTTTCTTGCTGCTCTGTAAGTAGAGCTTGTTCTGAAGTGTTTTGGAGAATAGGTATCAACCATTCTCATTTTTTTCGTCATTGATTTTCTCATTGTCTTTCTCCTTTAAAAAACTAACTCGAGATCCATCATCTCGATAACTTCTGCTTGATTATCTTGTTTAGAGACATACCTTGATTTACCAAGGTACTCTCTGAAGCCTTTCTTAGTCCAATGGCTACGTGGGGAAACTCTCTCAAGTTTCCCTTTAACATTATCATTAGACCAAGAAGTCTTAGGATCTACCTCCCCAGATAGAACTAAAGTAGCCCAATCTGAAGCAGAAATCACCATGCCGTCAGCATCAAAAAATACTTTTTTTGATGCTGTCATTTGTTGTTTTCTTGCTGCTCTATAAGTAGAGCTTGTTTTGAAAGAATTTCTCATTGTCTTTCTCCTTTAAAAATTGTTGTTGTAAAGTGACCTTGGAAAGCCTCGAACACCTGTTCGTAGACTTTCCTCCGTATGCCGGCAAATTAGAGTTGGGAACACCTCTTCCTCACCTCTAATCATCGAGATGTCGCCTTTCTTTTTGTCCAACTACCTAAACTCAAAACAAAAAAAGCATAACAAAGAAGCCGGCAAGCCTTGTCTCAAAAAACAAGGATGCGCGTGCCTATGGCAAACCATAGGAAAAACTTCTCGTTATGCTCAGTTGCTAATAACGTTTGTTGTAGCCTTTCAAAGTAAGTAAAGGCAAAATTATCTCGTACCTGTTATAAGCGTCAAGCCCCTTCTTCTGTCTGATGGCTTAACTGATAGCTAAAAGCGAGTACGCTCCCTTTTAACCCTTTAAACATGGTATGCATGTCACTGGGACAGAACCAGTAATCGCATCTCCTCCTCCATGTTTCCTCTTTTCTCAAGTCACGTGACTATGAGTTCACCGTTTGAGGTGGTGAAATAGATATAAATAATAATATTTATATCTTTAGTATAGCAAACGCATGAAAAAATATCAACTTAAGATTAAAGGTGACTTACAGTAAAATAAAAAAAACACCTAAAAGGTGCATGATATACATTTTATGCTTTAGTCCCACGTCAATTAGAACAGTAACAAAACTTTGTAACTGGCGAGGTCCTATTTGCAACATTTTAGTGCCATATCAAATAGAACGGTAACAAAACTTCTAGGCAGCAATCATAGATATAATGTAAGTTTTAGTTCCATGTCAAATAGAACAGTAACAAAACCTTGTACTATAAAGGTTAAACTTCCTCTAAGTTTTAGTCCCATGTCAATTAGAACAGTAACAAAACGACATGGACCAGCTCCCGACCTTCTTGCCTTGGCTTCCGGTTAGGCTATCTGGTATTTACAAGGTTATTCATAATTACCTTGAAGGTTCCTAAATAAACCTTTTTAGTTATTATAACATATTTATCGTTTGAGGCAAGGAATCAAGCAAATAACCCTATATCACTTATTCTTATGTTTAATCTTGTTCAGTTTAAGGTCTTTGAAAGAAAGTTTATTCTCTAAAATAGCCACAAATTCATATGGAGCATTAAACATAATTTCAAAGCCTTTTTGTTTACGCTGGTCAAACCAAGACATCTCTTCTGGGTTATAATCCTTACGGGATTGCAAGGATTTGAAGTCCTCTTGATAAAGAGTAAAGGTATCACCCAACATCAAGATCTGATTAGCAATCCGTCCAAAACGGTTCTTTCGTGCTTTTTTTACCTTATGCCAGATATAACGTTTTTGGTCTAGAAGTTTCTTATAGGCTGAGTCCTGCATCCATGCTCTCTTCCCTTTTTTCGGAACACCATTTTCATCGTAGTTGTCTGGGTTTAAGGCTCTACGCTTACTTTCTATAGCTCTATCCAAGTCCGCCAACCTTTTACTATACCCAAAATCATTGGAGAGATCATAAACAATAGTCTCATTATCACGCGCAGCAGTAATCGACATCTGCTCAACAGATAACTTGATTTCCACGTTTCCTTTATTTGGTAGCTCATGGTCCAATCCATAAGGAACACCATCAAAGACTAATAAAATACTGTATTTCCAAATATTTCCCTTAACAAGAGTTCGCTTAAGAGCATATAACGCTAATTTTTGGAATTCTAGTGCATAGGCAACCTTAATCTCTTGTTCTCGGCGAAAAGCAAAAGGGATAAACAGCTTGTCGTTTCTGCCTTTCCCAGTCTCAAAGAATACCCCTTCATCAGTCACGTTGTTATTGCATTTACGGTACCATAAAGTCGTAAAATTCGTTAAGCGACCAATTGATACATGGTTGCTACTTTCTCCTTGCTTACGACGCTGAAGATAGGCCCCTTTAACTGTCTGACTAAGAATTTCCATAGTAGACCAGTGGATTATCCCTTCTTCTGCATACCTTTCATACATAGCAGTTGCTTGTCCTAATTCTTTATATCGGATAAATTTACCACTATTAAGACCAAATCTATCATTTAAGGCTATCCAATCTGCTTTAAGTGTCGTCGAAAGCTCCTTATGAGTTTCCTTCATAGAGAGTTGCTTTGTCTTGTCTTTCTCTTTAGAGATAGCTTCCTTTAACTCTGCCAGCTCTTTAGTACGTAGAGACAAAGACTTATATTCCTCTGAGCTAACACGACGATGTTCTTGGCAATTGATCCAATTTGTTACGGCTCGTTTTAACTTGTAGCCATATTTAAAACGTTTGGCTAGAAAATCATCATAACCTTTGGTATTCAAAGGGATTTCTAAAGTATACACTCTCCTATTCCTTTCTCTAAGAAGTTATCCTTGTTAATTAGCCATATAGACCTCTATCTGACTTATACTCAAATGAATTGCTACTAGTTATCTATCACTAAAAATAGTAACAACCCTATTATCCGCCTATCATAGCTTATCATAGCAATAAAATAAAAAAAGGACAATAGGTTACAGGTTATAGCCTACTGACCATATTTAACAAACTTGTTGATACAGCAGCAACCCCACCACCATAAACCAGGAAGTAATCCCAATTTAATAACTCTACCGTCAAAAATCAAGTTACAGAATGTCTGCCAAAAAACAGTCTGCCCATACATAAAATTGGAGTAAACAGAGGCACTTAAAAAACTAGAATCAAAACACCAATAGCCATCCAAAAAGCCAAATACCCTAAACATTTAACAATAACTATCAGCCAAAAATAAATGTCATAAGCTATCTCAATTATTTTTTCACAACTCATGTTATATTCTCCCATCTATTATCACCTCTTTACCTACATCTCATTTAGTTTGCCAGTGGAGGACTGGGATCCGACAGCTTCATCATAAAATGATAGTACTTCATTAACAAAACCTAAGTAAGTGTTTGTAATCTCATTCTCAATCAGAGGATAACCATAAGCCTTATGTCTTCGAACTCTCTGACCAAATAATATAAATCTTGGCCAATAAAATGGAATTTCTTCTTCAAAAGTAATAGGTTCTAATGGATAAAAACCTAATTGGTCAACTCTTTCAGAAATCGTTCCCCCAATTAAGCCCTCTTTTAGATCTTGAAGAAACACTAGTTCCTCAATTTCTCTATTTGATATGAAACGTTTAAGGTATGATTTTCGTAAAGCTAATTCTTTATTTATACGTCCCGCTAATTCCAAATTTATCTCTGAGGTTGCAAATTTTTGGTTCTGAAAACCAAACCTCCAGCCATAAGATAGGGCTCTATTATTTACAAATTCATAAACTGTTACTAACTTTGGAAACAATTGAGTAAAGTCTTTTAAAGTAAGAGACCTCTTAATTACTTCATCAATCGCATTTGGATACTCATTAGTATCAATCAAGTAACTATGTTCTAGTACTTCTAGTGAAGTTCTATCACTCGTATCGGTTGCTGTAGCAAATCTATTACTAGCGTCTACTGCCAGTAAAAATTTATACTCATGACCGTCTTCACTTGAAAAATTGATAACTTTGGGAATAATCATTAATTCTCTGTCTCTATCTAAAGCATGTTCTTTACTTCTAACCATAATCATTTTTCCTCGTTAGTCATATTATTTATTAGCCTAATTATAGGATAGCACACAATAAAACATACCACTACACCTTAAGTCAGTTATTCTCTAATAATAGGGGGTGTGACACCCCTTAACTCCATTGTATCCATTCTCATAAACTGATATAATTTTCTTGTAGTTCGATGAAACTACACTCGAAAATTAATCCTTTCAGTTCAGTCTCTAATCCTCCTAATAGAAATAGAGACTCCTAATCCAATCCAGTTCACATCATAATCTCCTACAAACCCAGATGTGAACAAACCTCCTTTAAAACTAGGGCTATGGCCCTAGTTTTTTTTGCATCCAAAAGTTACAAGAGACACTTCTCACGCGCGTGCTAAATAAAAAAGCGATAGGTTATTCTACCTATCACTTGTTGTATGAATTTTACCCAAACAAATATCGGAATAATAATACCAAGAAAAAAGCAAATATGACATAAATTATTGGAGTCATCACAAACCATAAAAACTTGTTAAATCCTGATAGTTGTTTTCCATAGTAAATAGGATGACATACAGCTATATTAATGAATTTAGAAGCTTCAGTTACTAAGAATCTAGCATAAAGAACTAACAAAATCTTAAACGCTACTAATAACAAAATAAACAGCACAGTAATAAAAAGTGGATTTACATCCGATACTAACATATCAATTTTGTCAACGACTAATTTACTATCCATAAAATAAACCTCTCTATCTTCTTTTAAAAACACTTAGAAACTAAACAAGGGCTTTATGATCTTCATGCCTATGCTCGCTTAAAAGTACTTCACCAAATTGTACTCCACTATCTTCACTGACTCGTTCCTGGCAATCGACACAATACAATTCTCTAGCCAATCGCTGTTGTCGCCCACCTACATAGACCACCTCTTCCATTCCAGGCAACATATAGGGTAGCATGGTATCAACCAGCTCATCAAAATGTGATTCATCGTTACTTAAAAAGAAACGTGCAGGATGATCAGTATTATCAAAATCTCCAATGGCCACAAGACTATCATCTTCAGTCAAGAGATAGTAATAAGCAGCTGTGCGGTCTTCTGTGTATCGAAAGAATAAATGTGATTCATGACAAAATGGACATGTTCTATACTTATGACCAATAAATGATTTTAACCAACGTACAAGCAAATCCGATAAAGAGGCTTTGATTCCCTTAAACAAGAACAAGACATTAGGTAGAATGAAACCAACAATTATAGGGATAACAGTTAGGTTATTGTCCACCACCAAAAGATAAAACTGGAACATGGCTGTTAGTCGTAGAAACCAGACAATCGTATTAAAAAAAATCTGATTCGTGCCACTCAGAAAAGTACTGACTACTGTAGACTCTTTACTCTTCACAAAAGTAAGAGTAACACACTTGATGGTAAACATAACTACAAACATAATGACATAGGCTAACATTCACTTACCTCATTTTCAGCATCAGTAAATTCAGAAGCTACATCTCCCAAAAGAGAGATTAACTTAAAAGCACCCAAGGTATTATCTTGACTTAAATTGGTAAGCATACGATCCAGAGTCTTTAGACAACGTTTCTTCTCTGAGAGTTTCCGTCTATCCAATAAAGCACTATCTTCTAAGTCTTCTGTGTTACTAGAGGAACGTAGTTCATTTAGATCATATACATCACCAACGTCTAGGACTGATAGCTTACGAAGAACCCTAGAAACGACTAATGAAGAATAAGTCTGCGCGTGCTCTAGAAGTTCTGCAGACTCTTTCAACTTTTGAATAATGGTGTCTCTTTTGGCAAGTTCTTCCTCATCTAAAAGCAAAGCATCCAATGGAAAAAGTTGTTCCACGATTGTCTTTTGACCAGGGACAAAAGCGTTACTTTGTCTCAAACCAGTGCTAGGAACAAAATGCTTTCCGTTAACAACTATAAGTCTCTTTCCTAACCACTTGTCGACAATGCCACGCTCACTAGAAACTATGACACCATCCATTCGTGTTATTTGGATAGCAACCTCGTCACCTGCTTTTAGGCTAGCGATCCATTCTGAAATATCTTTTTTTGATAAATACATTATTTTGTTTCCTCCTTTGCGACTGACACAATATCATGGATAGCATCCTCATCAAGACGAGGTGCTTCATGCTTCCCTCCAGCCATTCGTTCAATACGTTTGGACCATCCACCAGAGTTCTTATCCTTATGATAGATAACTGCTGTTGCTGCTTTCTCTACTCCCATAGCTTTAGCTAAATCTTTGCCACTTTCGTCAAGAACATTAACATAGATAATCTTGTTTCGTTCTTTTTCAGTTAAGCTCTTATTGAGTACTGGAATTGATTTTTGACAGTAAGGGCAATCAGGTCGAAAGAACACATATATCTCTGAAGCAGTATTTTTCTTATAAGGAAAAATGACATTATCTTCTTTAAAATAATCAAGCTGGTTTGATGTAATCTTTGTTGCGTGGAAACTTTGTTGCGTGAGTTCCTGATCAAAAACCATCGTAACCATACGATTACTATAACTGTATTCATTTTTAAAATTAGAAGTAAAACCAATCAGAATTACAGGTAACATAAATAACCCAAGAACAACTTTAGTCGATGTAAACTGGTGGGCATGGTCCACACCTTGATATACGATATAAAAGGTCGTAAGAACCCAAGGTAAGATAATCCCAAAAAGCAAACCAAACCAATCAAACGGAAATGCATAGACAACCCTATGGTTCACTACAACTACCGTCAAAATAGATAATGTCACAAGGATCGCATAGCTAATATACCAACCCTTGTAAAGAGGATTATCCTTTAATTTTGGAAATGCATCACAGAGGGATTTCCAAGCAGATTCAATTTTTATTTTCATTAATTACCGTTACCTTTCAATCTTTTTTATCTTTAAAACAACACCTGATACTTTCAACAAATTCAAACTATCATGTGACTTTCTTACATACTTTTAAATAGTTGAGAGAATGATTATATGTTGCAGTTGCTGCGCGTGACTTATTCTTTTTTCCCTGATAAGAATTCATCAACCTTCTTGATAACCTCGTTATGTGGGACAAATAAAGTATAGAGCGTTGGGATGATTAATACCGTTTGTAAAATAATTTCCATCACATTATTAAGTGATAGAAAACGCCATGATAGGAAAAAAGTAACTACCATAAACAAGTACAAAATAAAATATGTGACAAGAATCAACCAAGCACTCGCTAGAAAAATAAAGTAGTGGATTTTTCCAATAGCTACATCACTAACTATGGCTAGCCTTTTCAAAATTCTTGGTCTTTTTACTACGATTACAACTACAAGCGAAACAACTAACCATATAAGTCTTCTTCCTAAGTATTCCAAATAATCCATTTACAAATACCTTTACTCTATCTATAAACAATCAAGAAATAATCATCAAAAGGGAGTTTTATTTTTTCTGGTAGAACTTCTTTTGGGAATACAATGATCATATGTTCATACTCTATTGAGAATTCTTCATAGAGACTAGTTAAGTGAGGAATCAAGTCATCTTTGATATATGCCATAGGTACCATAGGGTACTCTTTCAATTCCCAAGAGTCTGTTTCAACAACAGCTGATAACTGGAATTTATCATCATCCAAAGGTTCTGATATCTCCTTTACAAGATAATCTATTTTCTGCAGTTCAGAAAAATCATAAGCCTCGCAATCACACCAATCTTTATAATTTGAAAACATTTTTTCTTGAATGATTTCGACAATAACCTCAGAAGCATTTGTTGTTGTTTGACTGAATAAAGAAATATTTTTACGCTTTAACATGTCATGTCCAGTTACACCATCAACCTCGACCTCATTTACATATTCAAAAAAGTTCATTAAACGTTTAGATACTTGCGTATTATCTTTACGGCTATTCTCGAAAACGAAAAATAAACTAGAATTTTCAAATGCTGGTTCTTCTGCATAACCAAATATTTTAGAAAGTAGAATTGTTTGACGTTCTGTTGCTCGGTCATACTCAATAAAAAAAGGGTTATCGTTCACAAATACAACAGCATCAGGAACCATTAAAAGATTAACCCGACTAATGGGAAATACGACTTGTATGTTTAGGTCATAAACAGACTTGTCTTGGTTTTTTAAAAAAAGCTTGTTTAAGATTTTAGCAACTAATCGTCTGGTCTCTAGATCATGAATATTTACGGTTTGAGGTTTCCCTCCTAGAAGATTATTACTGACAATGCTATATACTGACCTATCATATTCAGTCGTTGTTGTTAGCAACCGTATTTTATCAATCCCCTTAATCATAGTAAGTAACCAGGTACTAAAACCTTTGTTCAGATAATATATTTTTCTCTTACCGCTTCTAGCATCCGAACAAGCTGAAATAGGATGATTCACCTTCCCAACAAGACGATAAAACCATGAATTAGGGGTTTTGGATTTACGAGTTACTGCAGTATAAATGAGGTCTATGATTTCCTTATCAAAATAACCAAACCTTAGTAAATGATAAAAGATGATAAGCTCCTCTTCTGAAAACGATAGTGAGGTATTTTGATTTTTTGAAACAAAGTAAGTAGCTATTTTATTTCTCTGAGTGTAATGAATTTTATTTTTTTTATTTGAAATAAGTGAGGTAAAATCTCTATTTTTTATATCTTGCATTTTGTAGTCCTAAAATAGTCAATCAATAGGGTATATAGTCTGGTCTTTTTTCGAAGAGTACAGATATTATTTTTTAAGTCATGCTTAGCCTTTAATATAGACCTGCTCAAGCATTCCTTTGTACCCGTAAAATGCTGATTGATACTTTCATCTCCTCTCATTCATAACGTCGTAGTTTATTTTTATGACGATAATCCGTAAAATAATGGTTTATTCTAGGTATATAGTAGCCACTATTTACTCATTTATGATTTACGAGTTTCTAATATTAGTCGTCAACCCTATAAATACAGTAAACTCTTAGACTTTTCTTCTCTGTAATCTTTCATTCATAAAATCTGGTTATTACATAACACTCGTAACAACCGGTTTTATGGGGTTCTAAGCACTTAATAACTACTATTAGGATTCATTTATAATGGGTCGCTATAGTGTTCAGTATACCCTAGAATAGATTATTTTCAAGGGAGTGACATGGGTTGACTTTTAATATTCTTACTCTATACTATTAGATATAATTAATAATTAAGGAGCAAATTATGGCAGGAAAAAATAAAAAAACTGAATCAGATTTTATTAAGGAACTTGAAGCCTTAGAACAACAAAAAAGAGAAGCTACAGAGCAACTTAAAGCCTATCAAAAATCACAAACTGATAAACTAGGTCAGCTCTATTTCGAATTGAAAAAACTAGAAAATCCAGATTTATCTATTGATGATTTAGTTGTTGAAACACAAAACAAGGTTAAAGAGGTAAAGAAAGAAATTAAGAGTAAAAAAGCAGCAGAAAAAGCAAGAAAGGAGGCTGAGAAGACTAATAAAGAAACATATAATGACTCTCAAAATTAGAACAAAAGCAACGGAAATCCGTTGCTTTTTATGTTATCTAAAAACCTTCTTCTTCATCAATATCCATTTGTTCTACATTACTTTTTAAAGTTTTAGTTGCTTTCTCACGAGCTACACGAGATAGCTCTTGAGGTAATTCGAACTCTTGATTAGGTGCTTGAATATTTTGAGTATCAACTGTTTCAGGTGTAGATGATGGAGCTAGGATCACTCTTTGAGTGATTTCTTTATCCTTCAACTCAACGATATCATTTTTACTTTTTACAGTTTGTTTATCTTCAACAACTGGAGGGATTTCAGAGATATCGACCTCCACTTTTTGCTCAGTGTCCTCTGTCACCTCTTCTCTAATTGAAGTGTTTTCTCTATGTTCTGTCATACTTTCGTTGACTAAGATTGTTCTTTTAACTGATGGGGAATCATCTTTTTTACCAACTGTATCATTTACATTACTATCAACATTTGGCACCTTAACATCCATGATTGCTTGCCATTCTTCGTCAGTAAAATCACTTTCATAGAGGTGGCTTTCAGACTCTTTTTGAGCATAATATTCTATCACTTCTGCTCTCCAAATTTTATAGGCTTTTGCAATTTCCGGTTCTTCCTCTCCAAGACCATAAACCCTATTGAAAGGTGTATGTGAGACGAAAGAGTCCTTCGAAATATCCATTTCAAAATGCGGAGATGTTGTCAAATAAATCATATTTGAGACTTCATCATCACTGACGATAACACCACCAACTTGGAATTTCTCTAGGTTATTTGCATCTCTAGCAGTGAAGTTATCTTCTTCTACTACTTCCTCTGAAGTCGCACTGGAGTTACCTTGATTCCCTGCTAAGAGGTCATCGTTTGCTGCACGTTTGGTTTCTTTAAGAGCGTAATGTTTCCCTCCTGAACGAAGATTAATAAACTCTACAACCTTTGTTGAGGTTTGTTGGAAGGTAAAGGCATTACGATAAGACATCTTGATTGCATCAGCCCCAGATTCGCCAATAGAATCCCTAATTTGCTCGTCATGTTGATAAGCATGCATAACTGGAACATGGAACTTACGAGACTCATCTAGGAAGTTACTATCATTACCTGGCATCAAATAACCATTCTTTTCATCTTCATAAAAAGCAAAGAATGGAGACTTATCTGGGAGACGTCTTTGAGCAGCATTTTGCATAACTAATGTTACCATCTGTGCTACCATTCGAGACTTTTCTTTACCAAGAACACCTTTAGCAGAATTGACCAAAATCATCCCACCCGTTTTCAAAACTATGTCCAAATCCTTGGTGCTTTGAGAGAAAAATACACGACGGATTTCTGGTGAAGATGATAGGTCATCAATGACTGCTTTTAGACCAGATACGTTAGCATCAAAAGTATAATAATATTCTTCTGTGTACGAATTTAATTGATGAGCATTGATGAAATAATCATAAGAGCTTTGGAGGTTTTCAAGTTTATTCCTTTCATCATTAAATGTGTTAATAGCTTCATGAACATTCTCTGGTCTAAGGATAGTATCAAAGAGTTGTTCGTGCTCACGATTGTACTCTGATTCCTCTAACCACTTTTCTTTTTCCTGCTTTAAGAACTCTTCATGCTTATTCAACGTTTCTTCAAAAAGCCTTTTCTTTCGATTAAGTAATTGTTCAAAAACGGCAATATAGGCTTCAATCCAATCACTAGAACGTAACATATTTGAGAATTCCGTTAGTGTTGGAGACTTACCTTTTAACATATAGTTGATTGGTGCATCTGGGATCAACGCTACCTCTTTAATGACAGTAATGATATTATCAGTAAGTTGTCCTTCTTGGTTTAGGAAGAAAGAAGAGCCAGTCCCAGTTGGGTCACTAAATCGTTTAAATAAGTCTCGAACCGCCCCTTTAACCTGTGTAGTATCTCCATCTAAAATATTAATTGCACCAGTTCCTGGGTTAGTAGGATCTAGAGTCCAAATCATTTCGTCGGGGAAGCCCATCTTATGAGCGTACTTAACAATTGTGCCATACATTGAACCCGATGGTTCGGTCATATAAATACCATTTGTAAGCTCTGCAGCATAACCATTGTTATACCACTGTTCCAATAATTCACGTCTTTTTTTCTTCCGTTCAAACTCTGTGCTAAAGAATTCTTCTTCCAGTTCTTCATCTACTTTCATCAAATACTTACGATAGGATAGTAGATAATATTTCATATTTTCCATATCCTGTAGCATTGCTGGAATCAGAATCGTTGCCGATTTACCAGTACCAATCAAACCAAAGATAATGGTGTGATAAGTCCTCTCGTTAGCATGTAAAATCACTTGCTCTCCAGTTTTAGAGTTAAGCCCCATAACCAAATTCGCTTGACCTTTTTCATCTTGATTATGAACGATATTACTTAATACACTGTCTTGGAAATAACGTCCACCAAGCCATTGCTCTACAAGTTTCTCGTAGGTTTTTTCAGCAATCCCAGTCGCATAGCTATTATAAAAAATAAGACCAATTGCTCCAATCGGAGTTAACAATAACAAACTGTTGAACCAGTCAGCTCCTATTAAGGGTTTTAGGGTATGATAACTTAATACAATACCTGTCTGACTTCCATTTGGTATTGACCAGGGCATATATTTGAGATAATTATCTGCTACATCATACATACGATTGATGAGGGATAAGATAAAATTATTGATTGTTAGTACATATAAGCCAGAAGATATAAGTACTGCTGCTAGTGCTGCTCTTATAGCATACTTACCAATAATCTTCTTTCGTTCTGCTCGTTTTAAGGTATCATATTTTTCAAATAGCACGAAAATTTGACGACTTGTAACATTACTGTGCCATACACCAATGTATAAAACTAAAGCCATATTAACGAACAAAAATATAAATAAAGATATAAATACCCAATTAGGAAAACGCCATCTGAAGATAAACATAATAATATTGAAAGCAAATAATCCAAAAGATATATGATATACCCAATCGATATATTTTCGCCAACAATACAGCAAGATATCTATTGTTCGCTTACCATTTGTATAATAACGATTAAAAAATAATTTCAAGATCTTCCGCATAAAGCACCTCTCTAGTAAGCAAACATTCTTTTCAAGAATTCCATAAATACAACAATAGCAATCGGACTTATTACTCCAAGTCTAATGAATAGATTTCGTCGAGGTAAGCTTGTTGTTTTCTTACCTTCTGTAATCAACCATTGATAGTGATATATGTATCCTTGTATGAAACCATATGCAGGTAATATCCCAACCGCTAGAATTTCTATTAGGGTAAAGACTTCTACGAAACTAATCATAGAGAAATCACCACTATGTGTGCCTCCCTTTGATATCATTGCGAGTCCATAGATGATGAAAATAGGGATAAATGTAACGATATATAAGAATAAAATTGATTTTAAGGCAAAATTTACTCCCATGATTTGTTTCTCTGGATTATTGATAGATTTAGCATAACTCCACCTACCGATACCGATGAAGACCAAGGTAATAGGTAAGACATACCGAATAAAGACTATCAGATAATAGACAATAGCATTGATATTGTGATGATTCATGTTCCCTCCTTGTTAAATTTTTCTGATCCGAACGTAAACAAAAAGTTCCCATTTCAGAGGGAACTATATGCAACTCAACTAGTGAAAAATGTTGATAAGATTTTACTGTTCACACGATTTGGATAGAAACTATTGAAACGTGATTTGATACGAAACAGACATTTTTTCTCTTCCGTATTCTGTGAATTACTGCTCACTTCTTCAGTTTTTTTAGCCACTCGACGCCCCCTGCTATTTGCGTCTACCCAGCGATAATGAGCATCTAGTATGACAACTGAAATTTCATCTCCTTGCTTAAAAGGAACCCGATTTAAAGAACCCGAGTCCTTCATTTTAATTTTGATTCCTGGAAAGTCAACCAACTCTACAGTATGTAGACTTTGTGGATCAAAACTGATAAATCGCACTTTAAACAATCGTCCTATGACTTTCTTATCATCAATCATCTCAATCAAAGCATCTTGAGGTGCTTCTTCGAGAACTTTCATATCTCCCTCGATACGAATATAGTCATGGATAATGTGACGTTCTCTTTGATTTGGACTTGGTTTTTGGGTATTGGCCCCAGTAATTTTAAATTCCACCCTATCAAAGACTGATACTACTTCGTCTAGGTTAACAAATGAAGAATCACACTCATAACTTACCCTATGTTTTGGAATGAATACCGTTTGTAATTTTTTGGTCATTACCATGATACCTGCATTGCTACCATTGTTAATAACGGCTGATACAATACCTTCATGAGTACGCTCTAAGATATTTTTTCTATCTCGATTACGTGAAGAGTTATCTTTACTCTTTTCAATTTGCTGAAGAAGTTGATAATTAGTTAACCACTCAGCTAACTCAATACTACCTTCAACAACATAGTTTGATGGGTTATTGATTGTGAGTTTATAATTGTCAATAGTTTGGATATGGATTTCAGTTAATTTACAAGGAAAAATCCGTCCAACCATTTTAAAGAAATCTTTTGGCTGACGGAAGCCAGATTCAGTTTGTTTAATATAAACAGCTGTTCCAGCAAGTTCTCCATTTTGGATACGTCCTACTAACATATCACAAAAAGCTACACCTTCACCGATAGGACGACCATTTCTATTTCTAGGAATAAATGGCTGTGTTTCAAGCACATTTTCTACCACAACAGATACAACCTTATTAGTTGCTTGTTCTAGCAAATACTCATCTTCAGTATTTCCAAGATCAATATATGGGAGTGTATAGTTTCGAATGATATCTGAGACTTCTTCTGGGACACATTCAATTTCTGGTTGCTCAAACCATTGGTCTTGTTCATCTTTCCTATCTGCAACAACCAATGTTTTAAATTTTTGCTCCCCTAAACTAGCATAATGGACGTTTTCATAACCGTCCTCTCTTATAAGTTTAAGTGCTTTCATATTTTTCTCCTTTAATGTCTTTTTTGACATTAAAAGCATAACAAAAAAGGTCACTACCTGTAAGATAGTGACCCCCCTTGACTTTTGTTAATTCATTGCGATAAGAAGCCCGACACACAACACTACAATTGGTGTAATTAAGGCGAAAATTGAAAAAATCTTCTTGGCGATACCGATGACAACGTATAATAAACTCGCTAATGTAAGTAATAGAACCAAGATCATAAACATAATTCTCACCCTTTCTACTAGCTCTTTATTAATTATTATATAGATTTTTGTTATCAATGCAAGTCTAGGGCAACCAAAATATTTAGGCAACTTCAAAAAATTTCATTGTGTGCTTCTGCATGATACCCACGTTTAATTGCGATTACGTCGATATCCTTTCCAAATATATATTTCTCAGTTTCCTTAACATCAAAAAAGTCCCCAGAAGAATATCACTTCTGAGAACTTTCTCATCAGTCTTAATGTGGAATAATTCTTGAAGTTGAGTTAATCCGTCACTAATAACTAGTTTTTTATATTTTTCTTTCTCTTATTTGAGATTATTCCAAAATGAGCCGTTGCTAAAGCAATAATACCTGCCCACTCAAAGCCATAACCATATTCACTACTTGTATTTGGTAAATAACCTTTAGTTCTTATGGTTGTTTCTTTTGATGAAAGAGGTTCTGAAGACGATTGATTCATCACTACTGGCTCTAACTTAGTATTTATCACAGTAGAAACCCCTTGATGCTCTTTCGTAATACTATTACGTTCGATTCTATTAACCTCAATTAGTGCAACATCTGAAATTTGAGATACCTGTTTTGTGCCTCGATAAACTTTCTTAGATTGCGGTTCAATACGTGATAATTCTTTTTCTGTACTTGACTGCAACTCACCATTTACATAGATATCTGTGATTTCTACCAAAACTTGCCCGTCTACTGCTGCTATTTCTCGAACTTTGCCTACATCTAGACTTGCATCATCAACGTATTCAATCTTATCTGTCTTAAGAACTCGACTTTCTTGACGAACCTTAGTTTCAATAATAGCCTCTGGTTTATTATGCTCTATTGGTGCAACATCGGGAACTTGTGATACCTGTTTTGTGCCTCGATAAACTTTCTTAGATTGCGGTTCAATACGTGATAATTCTTTTTCTGTACTTGACTGCAACTCACCATTTACATAGATATCTGTGATTTCTACCAAAACTTGCCCATCTACTGCCGCAACTTCTCGAATTTTACCTGCATCAAGACTTGTATCATTAACGTATTCAACCTTATCAGTCTTAAGAACTCGACTTTCTTGACGAACCTTGGTTTCAATAATAGCCTCTGGTTTATTTTGCTCTATAGGCGCAACATCTGGAACTTGGGATACTTGTTTTGTTCCTCGATAAACCTTCTTAGCTTGCGGTTCAATACGTGATAATTCTTTTTCAGTACTTGACTGTAATTTACCATCTACATAGATGTCTGTGATTTCTACCAAAACTTGTCCGTTTATTGCTGCAACTTCTCTAACTTTGCCTGCATCAAGACTTGCATCATCAACGTATTCTACTTTATCTGTTGTGATGACACGACTCTCCTGACGAGTTTTAACTTGTCTAGCTAGGGCCCACTTAGCCCATAAGGTTTTATCTCCAACTGAATTAAAGAGAGTACTGTCTATCTTATTTCCAATAAAATCTGGATTATCATACCACCCTTCAAAAACATAACCACTACGAGTTGGACTGACCAAAGGAACTTCAACGTCGGTTTGGTATGTTGAAGGTAAGTCACGAGTAACACTGCCACCACCTAAATTGTAATTAAGGGAATAAGTATGAGGTACCAATTTAAAGTCAATCCCCGTTTGAACAGGCGCTACAGGAAGCCAATCAGATTCAGATGAAATGTACCCCTCTTTAGAAACCTTGACTTTCCAAAGGCCTTCAGGAACATCCCAAGCAAATTCCCCATTTACACTTGTTAAAACTGGGTTAAGTTGAGAATAGTCATCAGCATTCCAAACTTCCTCATTTCCATTAGCGTCCTTATAGTAAACTGTAACTTGGGCACCAGATAGAGCTTTACTTGTTACGCTATTTATAATTGTTCCAGATGGATCAATAACATAATTTGGCGATTCAGGAAGAGTTAAAAGATAGTTTTTAACTTCAACAAGATCAGTAATTAAAGGATAATTACCACTATCACTAAAACGTGATTTGGAAGAACGGTAACCTCGATCTAAAGTATAAAAGAACGACGTTAGATTATGAACTGAAACGTCTGGATTATTAATAGTCTTCTTGTATGGTACTTTAACATCATTTGTCATCTGTCCCATTGTTGCGAAACTATTATCCCTGTCTATTTTATCAACCAAATAACGTGTAAATATTTTGCCTTTTTCTATCGCTCTGTAGAAACTTTCTTGTTGATTGTTAAAACCTGGACCAGTAAAATTAACAACTCTTCGTAATTTACCTTCAATATCAGCTAAGTTATCATCTTCTAAAATCCGGTCTCCTGCATTAATTGCTTGATAACCTCCTAAAGAATGCCCTGTGATATAAATATTTTCAATATTTGGATAGTTTAACTTAACTTCTTCCATAATTTTATTAATCTGATACTTCGCTGCCCTTTCTTGAGGACTATTCCCCCCAGGAATTTTTATATTCCCCAAACCAGCTTCATTATCAATACCCAAAAGGTCAAATTTATTTGGTTTATTTGGCTTTTCATCGCTTCCCCTAAAAGCAACAATGATGTTTTCTTTATTTTTATCAATAAAATATGAAACTGTGGAATGATATTCACCAGGAGAAGGATTATTGCCCGCTATCTCAGGCTCTTTAAAAGCATTTTCTAGTTGCTTAACAAATATCCAATTAGAGAATAAGCTTCTGTCTGTAGACTCAAGGTTTAAATCATAGAATTGATGTTTCGGTTTGTTATCTGATTTTAACTCATCAAAATTAAACTGTGATACTCCTGTTTCCCCATTTTCAGGTAATAGTTTCTCTAACTCTTTTGGAGAGAGGTAAGCTAAACCTGAGAAAATCAACAAATCCCTATCAGACACATCCCAACTATTCTTATGTTTATCGGCAATTATAGGATTATACTTACTGATTACTTTCTTATCCGTTTCCTTTACTTTATCCGAATCAATTAGACCATCTCCATCACTATCTCGACTGTTAAGCGTTTCAACTTTGATGATAAAATCTTTTGGAATGAAATCATCTCTTATACCATTTACATCGAAAAAGCCTTTGTATTTGAATAAATGAGGATTAGACTGTCTACTTAAATGAATAAATCCATTTTTATTATTTCGAGATGTTTTTATAGAAACTCCAGAAACATTTTTATCATTCTCCAACTCCACTTCAAATTCAAACTTTTCTCCTGGTCGGAAAATTACATTATTATTTGGTTTACCATCAGTTAAATCAAACGATTGTCCATGATGTTTCATAATAAATGATTTTAGACGTGGGGCAGATGATTGATATAATATAGTCTTTCTTTTAGCAATTATGTTATCCCGTGAAATTTCTGAAATAACGGTTAAGAAGATTTTTCTTAAAGAGTTTTCATCACTCGATAATTTTGAAACATCTACTGGAACTACTGCACTATAACTGCCATCCTCTTTAGAGAGTGTTTCCAGGATTCTTTCAGATGAATCCTTAACAAATAATTTTATTTTGGTATTTGGCTTAGTCTTCCCAGATACTGTTAACGAATTACTAGATATATAATCATTAACATTTATAGTCAAATACGGCATTTCTTCATTAATATGACCTAGAAGCTCAGCTCTTTGAATACCATTTTCCTTATAACGAATTTGTGCGACAATATCTAAATAGGTTAATTCTTCCGCTGTTGTTTTAACATTAAAGTCAAAAGTTCCTTTTAATGAATTTATGTCCTTCAATGTTAAAACATTTTTATTATTTCCTGAAATCGTACCTTTTTTTACAATAGGGTTTGCTGAATTAAAACTTATCTTATCATCTGGTAGTGTGATAACAATCTCTGTATCTGAGATGTTACGCCCTGCTGTGTTTAATTCGTATTCTAAACGAAGCGAAAGGTCTCCAGAAAATTTTAGATTCTGAGATGTTGTTAGTAAATGAGCTTTTGTCACAATACTATCGTTGTAGTGCTTGTAATCATCTCCTACTGCTACTGTCTTAAAACCATTAGCTTTCAAATAAGTATCGGCATAAGAACCAACTACAACATGGAATGTTACCTTATCCTTGTTTGCAATAAGGTTATCTCCAATATTTGTAACACCTGCAGGAATATAAACATTTTCCAATCCTTCCATATTAACAAAAGCATTTGTATCAATACTCTCAACTTTATCTGGAATAACTAGTTGTTTCATCCCTTTGTTTCCTTCAAAAAGATAACCTTTTAATGCTTTTAACTCAGAAGGTAGCTTTATACTCTTTAAATTAGGATTAAATCGGAATGCTCCATCTCCAATCTCACTGACAGTATCTGGAATATCATAATAACCTATATCCGTTGATTCAAATGCACGTGAATCAATTTTTGTTAAACCAACAGGTAGAATAACATCTTTAAAACCTTCTTGTGGGCCGTCAAAACTTATAGCTATAGACTTATTATTTCGGAATGCATATTTACCAATTTCCTTAATCCCTGAAGGTACGATAAAGGTTGTCAAACCTGTGTTTTCAAACATACCATCAGGTATACGGATACCCTCAATTTTATTACGCAATTCATTCAATTTCTTACTGCCTGCAAAGGCTCTATCTGCTGTTGTTAATTTTTCAGGAATATTAACACTATTTAAAGTGTTAATATTTCCAAAAGCGTACTCCCCTAACGTTTCTACAGTATCTGGTAAAGTTAAGAACGTAAGACTAGTTCCATCAAAAGCGTGAGACCCAATCTCGGTAAGATTAATATTGTCTTTAAATGTCACTGATTTTATAGGTGTTACACCCTTAAAAAGATAATCTGATACCTTGCTAACGCCACCTTCAAAATTAACAAAGATACTCTCAGGTCTTTGTTTAGATATTTCATCACCATAATAATTTTGATAGGTAAACGGTGATATTGTGTTAACATCATAATATCTATCAAGTTCTATATTTGACTTGATTTTTACAACTCTAAGCTTACTACTATTTCCAAAAGCTGACCTTCCTAAATATTGTAAAGAAGCCGGTAGCTCTATCACCTTCAACTGATTACCAACAAAAGCTGACGAAGCAATTCGTTGGATTCCTTCTGATAAAATCAAGTCAGATAATTTAGTATTGTAAAAAGCACCAGAATTAATTTCCTCAATATTACTTGGAACTTCTAATTTAGTCAGTCCTGTATTAGCAAAAGCATTCTCAGAAATAGCTCTCAACTGTTTGGGAAAGATCACTTCTTTGAGTGAATGGTTATTTTCAAAGGCTCCCCTACCCAAATAAGTCAAACTATCAGGTAGTTTAACATGTTTCAAATTTGTATTCGCGAATGCTCTTTCATCAATGGTTTCCAAAGCATTATTTAAAACAATTTCACTTAAATAATCGTTTTGAGCAAAGGCATAATTTTCTATTGTTTTAATTGTAGAAGGCAGGGTAAATGTTTTAATCCCAATATTACTTAAAAGAGCTGCTGGAATTTTTTCACGACCATCTTCAATGATTACATTTTCAAGTTTCTTACTGTTTGAAAAAGCATTATAACCACTTTCAAGACTCAAAGGGATATTTACTGAGACTAAGGTAGCAATTTCCCCAAAAGCTTCATTTTCCAGTGTCTTTATTTTAGATGGTAGAACAACAGTTGTTAGTTGTGTACCTGAAAACGCATTTTGTCCTATTGATATTAAGTTATTTGGTAACGTAATACTTTTCAAAGGAGTATCAGCAAAAGCAATCCCTCCAATACTTGACACTGATTCAGGAATTGTGATCTTAGCTATATTTGTCTTATAGAAAGTCTTATTTGAGATTTCTTTTAAATTTGCAGGCAAAGTAACCTTATCTAGAGTTTCAACAGAATCAAATGCTCCGTAACCAATCTTTTCAACACTATCTGGAATAGTAATTTCTTTAAGCTTGGTATTTGCAAAAGCAAAATCCTGAATTTCAGATAATGATGGCGGTAAGTTAATCGTAGTTAAATCAGAATTAGCAAATGCCGCAGAGTCAATCTTTGTAACACTGCTTGGTAAATCAATCTTATTAATACCAGTTCCACTGAACAATTCACTGATAATTTCTGAGATTCCATCTTCAAAAGTTACAGTTTTTAGATTCTTAGCTCCTGAAAAGATACCCTCTCCCCATGCTACGTTACTCCATGGAGAATCATAAATGTAACTGGTAGTACTAGAATAACTAGAAATTGATTTAAGAGATTTTGGAATATGTACTGACTCTAGTGATTCAATACTAAACGCATGATTACCAATAGTCTCAACTTGACTCGGAAGCACAACTTTTTTTAATTTAGTACCACTGAAAGCATATCGACCAATTGTCTTCAGATTAGCTGGTAAATCAATAGAAGTCAGACCAGTGTTGTAGAAGGCTTCATTTCCAATACTAGTCACATTTTCTGGTATAGAAATGTCAGCTAAGCCTTTCAAATCATAGAATGCTCCATCTCCTATTTTTTCAAGACTTTTTGGTAATACTACCGATTTAATGGACGTTCCAGAAAATGCACTGAGACTGGAATAAAAAGCTCCTCTTATTTCTTTTAAACCTTCTGAGAAAGTTATCTTACTTAATTCAGAATTATCAACAAAGGCAGTTCCAAGAACTTCCAAATGACTCGGAAGGGTAACTTCTTTTAAGTTATTATTTGAGAACGCATTATCACCTAATGTCTTTAACTGAGTAGGCAAAGTAACTGCTGATAGTTTGTTATACGAAAATGCTTCTTCAGCTATTTCCTCTAAGCCTGAAGGAAGAGTTACTGACTCTAAGTTAGAATTCTTGAAAGCTGCTCTTCCAATCTTCTTCAGGGTACTTGGAAATACAACTGATTTCAACAACTTGTTATTAGCAAAGGCATAATCACCTATTTCTTCCACACCCTCTGATAAAACAATTTTTTCAACTTGAGTACTGTCTAAAATACCTTTTGGAATTGTTTTCATCGAAGCAGGGAATACAATTTCTTTTAGCCCAGTATTTGAAAACGCTCCTTCCCCAATAGTTTTAAGAGTTGATGGTAAAGTAATCTTTGTTAATTGTTTATTACTAGAAAAAGCATCTTTCCCAATTTCTTCTACTCCTTCTGGTACGACAAATTCTGTAATACCAGTATCTGCTAGAAAACCATCAACAATTTTTCTAACCCCTGATTTAAGGTTTATTGTAACTAAATTTTTACTAGCACTAAAAGCATTTTGTCCTGTAACTAAATTACTTCCTACATCAATTGAAATCAATGTTGCAATATCTCCAAAGGCATGATCTCCAATATATTCTACAGCTAATGGGAAAAGAACAGCCTTAAGACTCGTACCTTCGAAAGCATTTGCTCCAATTTCTTTCATAGTTGATGGAAAATTGATATTCATAATCCCTTTTTGATTATAAAACATCCTAGCTGGGATTTTTGTTACCCCCTCTTCAATCACAACCGTCGTTAACGGACTGGAATAAAATGGAGCACCCCAATAATCCCAACCATTATTGATATTAGAGGTCACTGTAACTTCCTTTAACGTACCAATATCTGAAAATGCATTGATGCCTAAATAGTTTAATTTTCTCGGAAGATAGATTGCAGATAAGTGTGTTCCTCTAAAAGCCCAATGTCCTATTCCAGTTAATTCTTTAGGTAATTCAATAGATGTCAAACCGGAATGTTCAAAAGCACCTGTTCCAATATTTGTAATACCACTCGGTAAATTAATATGGGTAAGACTTGGAGTATCAGAAAAGACATACCTAGAAATCTCAGTCAAAGTTTCAGGAAGTTCAACAACTGATAATTTGCTATCACCTGAAAAAGCACCTTCTTCAATCTGTCTAACTCCATCTAACAAATTAATCTTTTCTAAAGATTTATTATTAGAAAAAGCATAGCTCCCAATAGTCTTGACACTAGAGGGTAAGACTATCTCTTCTAAACCAGTGTTATTAAGAATACCTGAAGGAATTGTGACAATACCATCTTCAAAAATCACTTTCTTAAGATTAACATCTCCAGAAAAGGCATGACTAGCAGTTTCAACAGATTTTGGTATAGTTACTTCTGTCAAAGTCTTTATATTAGCAAAAGCATTCTCACCAATATACGTTAAACTTGATGGCAATTCTATTTTGGATAGCGATGTCCCCTCAAAAGCTGATATTCCTATACTTTTTAGAGTACTTGGTAAAATTACTTCCTTTAATTTCGAATTATTTTTAAAAGCATTATTATCTATAACAGTCATACCTTCTGGAATTTCAATACGTGAAGCACCACTGGCATTTAACTCTTCAAAATAATCTAATCGCTTTCTATTTTCTTCCTCAACTGTTTTTTCTACTCTACTATCCGAAGAATTAGTTAGAACTGATGCTCTGTCGTCACCTATTGAATTGTCTAAGGTTCTATTTGCATCTTCTTTAGAAGTAATCTTATCTACAGAACTATTATTATTTGCTACTAGAGCGGTAACATCTTCTGAGGGTGATGATGTACCAGTCTCCGGATTTACCTGTTCGGACACAGAAAAATTTGTTTTATGTTCTTCAGTGTCTATAGCCTTCTCTGAAGATGTTACTTCACTATTTGTATTAGAAGAGTTTTCAATAGAATGCGGTAACACGACATCACTATACCCGGATGTTACTGTTTCAGTTACCGTACTGTTTTCAGTGATTGTAGGTACGTTATTTGAAGCCTCATCTGCAAACACAACTGAATTCCCAAATACCATGCAGGCACCAACTAAAACCGTCCCAGCAACAGTTACCCATTGACCTGTTCTGCGTTTTCTTAGTTTTAAAACTTCTTTCATTCAAATATCTCCTATTGTAATAATATCCTTCAAGCTGCTCTTTGACTGTTCTTTTGATTATCAAATTGTTTTATTATTCTTCATAAAATCTGTCTTAATACTCCTCTCCAGAAAAATCAGTGCTATACAAAGTAATGATTAAATCATTTGTCAAAAAAAACTATTCGAATTTGGACCACAACAATAATTATAATATGTATTAAATTACTGAAATAATGGTCACTATAACAAATAGATACTTATATCCAACAAAGACACGAATATCGGATGATAATTAATATTTGTCATCACCTAAACTAATGCTTATACTTTGAAGTAGAACGTAACTAAATTGTTCTTCAACCTCTCACTACTAACAAATAAAATCAATCCATTTTTTGAAAGGTCGTAAAATTATGAAATATCTACATATAGCATCTACAAATTACACTGTATGTCTGAAATAATCTGATAATTTACACCTCTTTAGTATTTTAACATAATCCTACTCTTTAAAATGAAGATTTCCATGAAAATTTTGTTTTTAGTAAGCGTTTACATTTCTTTTATCTATACATTTTAATGGTTTCTCATTATTTTTTTGAATATTAGGCAAAAAAAAGACAAACATTAGAAATTATGTTTGTCTTTTTTAGTTAATGTCCAAACGCTTACGCTGATTCTTATTGTAGCATAAAACATTCTATAGTCAATGTTAGTAATTACTTGTGGCTGTACCGTCTAAGTAGTTAATATTAGCATTCTTTGAAACGTTCTGAAGTGTGACCGAACTCACATTTCCATCACTTGTTGCTAATCCTTCTTCTGATAGTTCAACTCCATACTGTGAACCATTTTCATCAAAGGACGTCCAGTAAAGCGTTACAGTTCTTGGAATTAGCTCATTGCCAGTATAGTTTGCAACAACACAATAATCTAAGTACATATTTGGGTTTTTCTTCAACCATTTGGCTAGTGCATTTTCGTAGTATAGCATACCGTTAGGATTATTAGTATCCGTTTTACTATCAGACATCGTTCCTGCATTCAAATAGCGTGTCATAGGTACTAGATTTTTGATTTCAGAATTCAATCCAGAAAACTGATAACCAATAAGATGGCCACGATTCATCAGATATGCTTTTTTAACTTTTCCAGACTCATCTTCGTACTTGAAACGATAGTTATGCCAACCGACTGGATCAACATTAATTTTACTTTCCCTATCATCTTGTGGTTTATCCGAATACTTTAGTCTGATGTGCCCATATGTTGCTCTACCAAGACTATCCAAATCTCCATTGACCATTAGCTTATGGTTTTCAAAAGGCAATGGACTATAGTTAAAAGCATCAGACTTTCCACCACTTGTTTTAGAAGAACTGTTTCCTGTTTCCGAAGATTCTGACTTGGGAATAAATTTCCCAAATAATTTTCCGACATCACTTGAATTGGCATGCTCTCCTTTACTAATAACATTAAAGCCACTAGATAAAATACCAGGTACATTAATTCCTTGGGACATACCATATCCAGCTATACAAAACATAACAACAATAGCTATCGGTATCCAAATCAGACTGCCAAGACAACCTCTTTTTTCATTGTTTTTTCTAAGCATAAGACCTCCTTAATTCTCTATAAATTCATTATAGACTTAGGAGTCACTATTCGTAACCCAGTGACATAAAAAAGACCTTAAGTGGCCTTTTGACTAATCTGGAGATAAGTTCATACTATCAATCAATAAATCTTATAAGGTGATTCTTATCTAAACTATATCCTTGTATTTCAGCAACTTTCTTAATATCACCTGTCTCTTTATAAACAATAGAGGCGTGGCTGTCTTTTAAAATGCTAGGAGTTATTACCTTACCATAAGCATGTCCAATGTTCTTTGCCAAATGACCTATTGTATTTCTCCCCATAGGCTTTTTCAACATGGTTAAAAATAATGACGGTATAGAAGGGTCTAAGTCCCAGCGTCCACGTCGTTCCTTAACAAATGGAGCTATGTAAGGAATTGTGAAAGGAAGAAAACGGATAAATTGTTTCTCATTGTTCCTAACAACCCAAATTCCTTTTTTACGCATATCAATATCCCTAACTGTCAAGTTAACAACTTCTTGTGTACTTGCTCCAGTACCAATTATGATTGCAAATATAGCAATATTTCGCTCTTTCTCGTTTTCCCAATTATCAGCCTTTTTCTGAGTTGGTAGAGTTGTAACATAACTGTTTGCCATGAAATCAAGTAGACCTTCTAGCTCTTGCTGCGTATACAAAATAGTATTCTTCTTTGATTCCGAATATATAATGTTATGGTAACTCTCTTTATAAACAATCTTCCATTCATCAAAAACGTTACGATAAAATAAAGGCATACCTCTCTCAACTGTAAAAGAGGTATTCGTAAGGAAACTCCAAAAAGCTGCTAAAGTATAGAGTATGAATCTTTTCCCTACTGGTTTCAGACGTAAATTTGCCAAATAATTTTGAACAAATTCTCGTGGTAATTTTTCTAAGTCTGTCAATGATAGGGAGGCACCCTCTTTATCAATCGTAATTGCATAGCTATTTAAAAATTTCTGGATCACTGACAAACGTTCAACCATTTTGGGAGAAGGCTCTTCGACATCTACTTGAAGGTAAGATATATACTCATCTATAATATCTGGTAATTGCCTTCTGAGTGCTAGATATTTATCTTTCTGTTTTGACATAATTCTCCTCCTCTCAATAATGATAGCAATTAACTACAGGTTTACCACTACTTATTTTTAAACCTATTATATCATACAAGATTGCATGTTGATTTTAGATTTAACTAGTATAAAAAATCTCTAAAACAAAATAGCGATACATCGTGTATCGCTATTATATATATAATCTATCTACAAAAATACATCTGAAGTTATACTTTAAAATAATCAAGTATCTCAGTCAAGAGTTGTTCTCTTGTCTCTTCAAAGTGGCTATCAGACAGTGACTCTAAACCTTTATCTTTAAGTTCCCACAGCTTCTCTTGCAACAGTTTCTCTGCTAAATGTTTAATATCCGCCTTGTTATCTTCGTCAGGCGTCTTTGAGAGTTCTATTTTAATTGCTGATTTAACTGCTACTACTACTAGTCCTAAACGGTCTTTTTCATCCGTTCCATTTTCATAGTTTGGCTCAGACCAGTCTGGAACATTTGAAGGACGATTATCCTTATTAGTTGGATGACTATCTCTCAAATCTGAAAGTTTTGTGTACCCTGCTACTTCCCATTTATTGAGCAACGTTCTTGTCCAACCGAAAGTACGGTTTGCATCACTTCCTGTTCTTTCCAACGCCTCAATAACTAGTTCATGGTCCATTGTTTCAAGCCAACGTTTGAGTTGATTTTTATTATTGTAGTTGTCAGCCTTGCTCCCTTTAGGAAAAACAGTGTAGAATTTCTCCATCACGATAGCCATCTTACGTTTGAAGTCTAACTCCTTCTTCTTCTCAAAGGTAATGACTTTATCGTTTGTTGCAACAATACGTCTCAAATCGTCATCGAACGGTTTAAACCTAAATATATAGTGGGTAATTGATTTTCCTTTTTTGATTCGCTCTACTGTCAAATCTTGTATTACAGGAAGGCCATGCTCATCAACTAATAGCGTATTGATTTCATCCATTGCTTGCTGCAGCTTAGTACCTTTCGAACGAAGTAAACTTGGACTATCCAAGATCAAAACTTCTTGCTCTAGTTCTTCAGCTGTATCTTTTACAAAACCTGTTTTACGCCAGTCTGCTAGATGTCTAAATAATCGTTTAGAATACTTACTCTTCAATAGGTTATGGTAGTCACGTCCATACTGAATGTACTTAGCTTTTTTACCCCACTCTGGGTTGTTAAAAAGGTCTTTAACTGTACGCCTGACCGCTACTTTTACTTTTGTTCCATCTTCTGTAGTTACTTCATCATATTCAGTATATTCCGCATCAGACAGGTGGATTTTAATGAGTTTGTTTTCGTGGTCTACTCTAAAGGTCTTGAACAGTGGGATGGAGGTGTAAGAGACAACCTTACCATCGACAACCTTTTCGGGATGTCGATATACAATTTTAGTCATTCTTTCCTCTAGTTCCTCAACTGTAGTTTCAAATCGCTTACCAGTCCTAGGAACAATTTTTTGTTCCCTAGAACTGTAAAATGTATTTCCTGCTAGCATTGCCAGACTCGAATAAGAAAATATTGCTGCTTCGTTTTCATCATAAACATCTCGCAACTCACCAAATATAGAGTAAATCATATTTTCTTGAAGAGGAGAAAGGTCGCCAAGTTGGAACATTTGGGTAAACTTATTATCATATTTGATGATTTCTCTGAACTCTCTATTCTCTACCAAACGCTTCTACCTCTCTTAGTTCATTCATCATACATTTTGGTTGTATTTTAAATAAAAGTAATTATTTTACTACAAGCTAATTACTTACTGCAATATGTGACAGGGTATAAAAATATTAATTTACAACCCTTTTGTATGATATTATATCATTAATATTCTGATTTTCATAGTATTTTTTAAAATTTACAACCATTTTGTAGGATATACCTGCAATTTTATATGACACACATGCATTTTTGTAGACTTAACATACAACTTTATAGGATATACATACCGTTTTGTAGGATACGCCTACAATTTTATATGACATACATACATTTTTGTAGACTTAACATACAACTTTGTGTGACTTTCATGCAAAGTTATATGATATACCTACCAATTTGTAGGATATACATACAATTTTATATGATAAAGGTAGGCTTAGCTCAGTAATAGCAAGGGGTTCAGGAGTTCTACTACTTAAACTATAATTAACTACTTAGTTACTATTATTAACCACTTAATACTACTTAATACTATTTAAACTATTATTACTAAATGTTCTTAATCATAATTGAAACCATAAAATAAAAAAAATTCTTTAAAAAAGATACAACTCATATAAAGAATAAAAAGTGTAGAAATACCTACACTTTTGTATGATATAACATAAAGTTTTCCTACTTAAAGCTCATCTCAGTTTCTACTAATGTGTTAAACAACTCCTTTTGTTCTGGATCTAGAAGTTGGTACACATGGTCTAACATTTCAGTGAATAGCTTATCAGAACCACCGCGTTTAGGATAATTGCCATTTTCTCCTTTAAGGTCTTTTTTGTTTAAAACAGCTCTTAATGCAGAAAAACGTGACATTGATAATTGTGTCATATTGAGATTTGCACGTGATTTTTCTTCCACTGTTTTAGCTGGTTCCAGTTTTGTAGGAAGTTTATTTTTTTCTTTTTTCTGAGTGACATCGTTTACTTTTTTAGGGGCAACAGCAGCTTTTTTTGGTTCTACACTTTCTTCAGTTAGATAAGCAATATCATGCTTTTCCTTAAGTTTATCAATTACTACTTCTTCAATTTCTTTCCCTTTAAAAAAGCGTTCAAATAATTCTTTAGCTGCTGTTCGGTCATTTGATTCAACAGCCGTTAAAAGGTTATTAAAATTTCTTTGTTGGATTGTATTAAGCTTTTTCGCCATTGTGTTCTCCAATCGTCTTAATTAGTTCTTTCATAACATTTGTGATTTGTTTTTTAGGGATGCTATAGCCACTATTTCTGAAAACATTTGCTTGATTAGCAATCATATCTTTGTATTGTTTATTATTAAACAAGTATTGGTCAAAAACCTTGGTATTATGCTCTTCAGCAATTTCTTCAAGAGTTGCTACTGCTTCTCTTGCTTTGATTTGTTTAATTGATTTTTTACCAAAGCCTGGCCCTTTATCAACCTGAGTTATAACGATTCCAGCTATAACAATATCAATTCCAAAGAAAGAGAACCCTTCTTGAACAGCTTCAATATCTTCGATTGTATCTTTTACACCTTCAATACCAAACTTATCAGGTGTTGTAGGAATAAGAACGAAAACTTTCGAATTTGTAAAAAGAGAACTTGTTGTAGAAACACCAAAAAAAGGAGGTGTATCAAAAAGTACAAAATCGTAATAGTCATTGATATCTTGTACAACATTTCTTAAACGAAAATCTCTATCTTTTAGTCCTGATGCTTCACTCTCCCAGTTTTTCATAAGCTTACTTCCAGGAAGCAAATCATAACCGTCAACTGGCACAATGGCATCAGCTACTTCTACTTCTTTTTTTAGTACATCATAAATTCCTTTATGTTCTTCTTCGTTTACTCCTGCCGCTGTAGTAAGATTGCATTGACCATCAAGATCTCCTGCACAAGTTTTATAGCCAGCGTCTCCTAGAGCTTGAGCCAGTAATACAGTTAAAGTTGTTTTTGAGGCTCCTCCTTTCTCGTCCATCATTATGACTGTATTTGCAACCATAGAAACTCCTTTCAATCCATTATGTACGATACACTATGTATAACAAAACGATACATATTATTAACTATTTAAAGTATACCATATAGAAATCTAATAGCAAGTATTATGTAAGATATATCGTAAATAATACAATATACACTATGTATAGCTTATAATGGATTATTGATAATAAGCGTGTTACGCATTAGCTAATACATAGTGTATCGTTTACAATATACTATTTAAAAAGAAAGCATATGACATATCAAAACTAGACAAGAATAAAACACGATACATTATATAAAATAAACGATGTATCTTATAGATATATAAGATACATATGGTAATGATAGATAGGATATATTACTATATTCAAGTTTCCTTCAAGCATTACACATTACACTATACATAACATCACTATATATAGTGTAGTGTAAAAAAGAAATTGCACTTTTTTAGTGTACTATAGACGATGTAATATATATCGTTAAATGATATATTGCTAAGTATTATATAGTATACCTTTCATACACTCCTTTATTATAATAAAGGAGAATATTTTTATTACAACACGATACATAATACATTATGTAGTGTGAATAATATATAGCTTTTGTATTTATCGTATATAGTAGGTAATATACGATACATTATTATAGTGTACTATAGACGATGTAAGATATATTGTTAAATAATGTATTGCTAGGTATTATATCGTATATCTTTCATCCATTCCCTTAATATACTAAATAAGAATAGTTGTATTATAATACGTTACACGATACATTATGTAATGTGAATATTGTATAGTACTATCTGTTATCGTATATAATAGATAATATAAGATATATATTGTACGATACATTAAAGAACTATATATGATTATGTTCTTATTGGGTTATAAGTTATATTTAAAATTAGTATAAATGTTGTTCTATGTTGTTTACGATACAAGATACATAGTTTAACAATGTATCTTGTATTCCTTTATGATGTTTGACACTTCGCTTATTACGATTGGCGAACTATACATAATGTGTTGTAAACATATAGATTATGTATAGTATATAATGTAATGAAAAATAGTATATATAGTTATAATTTCGAATAACGATAAACTTGTAATGTTAGTAGCTCTTTGCTATACTAAAGTCATAAATAATTATATTTATATTTTCACCACCTCAAATGGTGAACCTTTGGTCACGTGACTAAAGAAAAGAGAAGCATGGAGGAGGATATGTCATTACTGGTTCTGTCCCAGCAATAGGCATACCATGTTTTATAATGGGTTAAAAGGGAGCGTACTCGCTTTTAGCTATCAGTTAAGTCATCAGACAGAAGAAGAGGCTTAACGCTTATAACAGGTACGAGAAATTGCTTTTCTGACTTTGAAAGGCTACAACAAACGTTATTAGCAACTAAGCATAACGAGAAGTTTATCCTATGGTTTGCCATAGGCACGCGCAACCTTGTTTTTTGAGACAAGGCTTGCCGGCTTCTTTGTTATGCTTTTTTTGTTTTGAGTTTGGGTAGACAGACAAAAAAGGGAGGCGACATCTCGATGATTAGAGGTGAGGAACAGGTGTTCCCAACTCTAACTTGTCGGCATACGGAGGAAGGGCTACGAATCAGTATTCGAGGCTTTCCAAGGTCACTTTACAACAACAATTTTTAAGGAGAAAAAAATGACAAAATTAATCACTATTGGAAATCAAGAGTTAATTCGTGTTGGGCGAGATTACCCTTGTCCTATTTGTGGGAAACCAGATTGGTGTTTGTTGTTCGCAGATCAATCTAAAGCAGTTTGTGCAAGAAAAATTGACCCAGACAAACCACAATTTGGTAGTGCTGGGACAATTTATGAATTGGACCCTAAAAAAGCGAAAGAGGTGACTTTTGAACCAAGTTGGAAAAGTCAGCCTTTGGCAAGTATCTCAACACTTCACAAGGTAAATTCTCTTGTGATTGATGTGTTAGGATTGACTAAGGAACATGTCGAGCACTTAACAAGTGCGGAACGAGGTCTTTCTGTTGAGACCATTGCACTGCGTGGTTACGCTTCATCAACAAAGCAAACACGTCAGAAGCAGGTTGATACAACAGTATCTCATCCAGCAACTATTTGGGAAAAGCTCTTTGTTGCTAATGGGCTTCCTAAAGATGCATGGCGTGGAGTGCCTGGCTTCTACTGGAATGAAAACGCAAAATGTCCTATTTTTGAATCAAAAGATGGAATTCTAATTCCATGTCGCAATTCTTGGGGACAAATTGTAGGTTTTCAAGTACGTCTTGATAACGTTAGTTATCAAGCCAAAGTAAACGAAGCCTTTCAAGAGGGACGAAATGCACGTACTGCTAAGGTCTTCCAAAATGACGACGGAAGTTTCGATTGGTATGTGTTTGCTAAAGGTTCATCACACGAACTAGCAAGTGGGACAACTAAGGAAACTAGTGTTAAACTTCGTTCTGGACTTGAGTTGACATTTAAAAAAGGGCAAAAATATGTCTTTGTTTCGTCAGCATATAAACCAGAAGGAACGAGTGCTAAGTCCTTTCCCCATTTTGCTTATTCTGATGAAGTCTTAGAACAAGCACGCTTTTCTGAAGAAGGTAAGGCAAAAGTCAATCTTATGAGTAAGGTTGATAACCTTCTAGTTACTGAAGGTCTGCTTAAAGGAGATATCACCGCGTCAGTTGCGAAAAACACTCGTCTTTCTCAATTGGGGAATATCTGTGTTATCTCTATGGCAGGAGTAGCAGCATGGCGTCCTATCTCGGACTTTATCGGAAAGACTGAACTCAAAAAGGTTAAACCAATTTATCTTGCATTTGACCAAGACTTTGAGGATAATGACTCGGTATTTGAACGCATGTATGACATGGTTCAAGATCTAGTTACTAAGCAGTCTTGTACGGTTCGTGCTCTAATCTGGCCTCGCGAAAAGGGAATTGATGATTTCCTTTTGAAAGCATCCCCAGAAGAAAAGATTAAGTTTAAAACTTATCAATGATATAACGCAATATATAGTATGATATACATCGTATATCGTACATATAAGAGAAAGAGGAAGGTAGTAACCCTAGGCTACACCTTCCTCTTTTTCTATGGAGGAGAAAAACAATGACAAATTTACTAACAGCAGCACAAAAAACTGCTAAAAAAGTCACTTTTCCCAAGATAAAAGAGACTGATAAAGCTGCAGATATCGTGAGAAAGTTTTGTACTTACTATGCGAATATTCGTAGATATCAATGTCAGGAACTTTTATCTCAAGAAGTCGGAGCACTAGCAGTAGAGGTATTTGGACAGGATAATGTTTACACAGCCTATAAAGTCAAAGACATCATGGCTGATATCGAAACCATTGGCTATGATCAAGCTCATTTTTCGAATCAACTAAAAAGACTGTTCGAGGGCTTGAGCTTGAGGGATGAAGAAAATCAAGAACACCTTTTCGGTGAACAGATTCTTCTCACATTAGATGGAAGTAGATTACCTGCTACTAAAACTGCAGAAGACACCAAACGCACTTTGTATCTTCTCATTGTCGACGATTCAAAGGTTAGAGTACCTTTGAAGAAAAACCTAAGTTTTTGGAGAGAGAGAAATTCACAAACAAGGTATGGACTAGTATCTTTTAGCTTTCTTGAATTGATGTCTATCCATAGTGAAGGTATCTACAAGGAATGTAGTTATTATGGAAATATCCAAAAGATAGCTAACGTTCTAAAAAGAGAGTATGAAGATGCTCTTGCAGCTAACCTAAATGCACAATATGTTAATCAGTCAACTAAGACGATAGCCAGTGTGCGTGAGGATAAAATCTTTCAAGATCATGAAATGAACAGTAATACGTCATTTCTTGATTTAGGGTTTTCGAAAGTTGAAGTGGATACCGAGCGTTATCGAGGTAGTGATTTTGACAAGGAGAAATTCAAGGTTCTAGAGAACGAATGGGAGAAGTTGTGTAATCACTTACCTCATTCTACTGTAGAACCCGAACTCAAATTCCGGAAGCTAGGAAAACATAAAGCAAGCGGACTTTATGTGCCAGGGTTAAATATCATGGCAGTTGATGTAAGAGATTCCTCATCCTTCATCCATGAGTATGGTCATTATTTAGACTATACGTATGATAAAGCTGGAATCATTAGTTCTACGTCTCATAGCTTTAAAGATATTCGTTATATCTACAAGGCTAGCTTGCTGAAACTTATTCAAATAGCTGAGGAAAGCAGAACGGACTTAGCTCAAGCTGTTCATATTAAGAAGAAGTTGGATTATTATTTGACACCGACTGAAGTGTTTGCACGTGGCTTTGAATGGTGGGTTTTTGAAACTTATACCAAAGATTCAGAACTGCTATCTGATGAAGCTACTTACTATACTCGATTAGAGTATAGGGCTTTGAGGCAATGTCGACACCTTTTGTTTGCATTTTTTGACACGTTCTTTGAGAACTATCGTGCAATGCAACCTATTTATAAGGTTGAGAAGGAGCCAAAAACACTAGTAGCTTGTCGAAAGCCACTTGAAGATAAACCAACAACTGAAGGAGAACAGTTAAGCTTGTTTGAGTTCTGAGAGGAGAAAAACAATGACTGAAATGACGGTCAAAAAGTATTTGGAACCTTATTACACTTTAGATAGAGTGGCATTAGGTTCAATACTAGAAACAGCTAGGAAAGAATTAGATAGACCTCTATCTCTTCAAGATGTTGCAAATAGAATTGGGGTTTTTAAAGGAACTGTCAATAATTATGAAAAAGGACGGTCTATTCCTAAAGAACCACAATTTTCGATGCTTTGTAAACTGTATAAAATTGATAAGGTTGACCTTATCAATAAAACTACAATTCTTGATAGAGATAAGGTTCTTTCCAAACGTTACGAATTGTTGAGTACGATTCGTGAATTGCAGAAAGAAGCTGCAGAGTTAAAGCTGTTACTAGAAACTGAAAAAGGAGAAAAACAATGATTGTAAACAATATTTTAAAAGAAGCTATCGATAATAATATCCAAGATATTACCTTCTTCCCACATGGTGAAGATTACGAGGTAGCATTTAGAACTGCTGATGTTAAACAGGTCCATGACTTCATTTCATCAGAAGATGCGGATGCTCTATTTGGTCATATTAAATTTATAGCTGAAATGGACTTAACAGAAAAACGTTGTAGTCAGGTAAGAACTTGTGACTATGAGTTGGACGATGGTAGAGTTATTACCATTAGGATATCGACGATAGTTAATTTTCAAGGACTAGAAACGATGTCTATCCGACTTATTCATGTGAATGAACGACGAATTTCTTTGAGTGAGTTTGATAGTAGTTGTATGGAAGAAGTGCTTAAACAAGTACGCATTCCAGGCTTACATGTCATTACTGGTCCTGTAGGTGTCGGCAAAACGACTTTAGCTTACTCGTTACTTGCTGAAGCTTTTAAAGAAGGTAAAGTAATGACAATTGAAAGACATGTCGAGATAAAAGATGTATCTTTTTGCCAGCTACAAGTCAATAAGGCTAACGGTATGGAACTGGAAAAGCTCGTGACTTTTGTATTACGCTTCAACCCTGACGTCTTGTTCATTGGTGAAGCTAATACACAAGAAGAAGTAGAAGCAGTACTTAAGGCTGTTTCTGCAGGATTAAGTGTCGTTACAACAGTTCATAAAGATGGCTTTTCAATCCCACATGATGTTTTAGAAATGAAACAAGGAAAAGATGGGAAACGAAATGTAGCTTTGATTAAATAGAGGAGAAAAACAATGACGATGGAAATTAATGATTTTGACCGCTTCATGGCAGTAAGCCATTTTGATGATGAAATGGCGGAAGCTCACACACCGACTGAGGATGCTATTCATAATTGGGTAGTTGATAATCAAGAGGATGATGAGCTGATTGCTGGGATTCTCAAACATCTTGATCGTACGATTAAGGATGCTATGGCTTACTGCATCAGAAAAGCCAGTAAATCTGACTATAGAGAGGGTCAGGGTGCTATGGTTGATGATGCCACAGTCTTTTCTTGGGTTAAAGAGTATTTTACCGCTGAAAAGGTTGAGACTAAACCAGTTGTAGGTAAAATGACTACTGGTAGTAAGAAATCAACCAAGCAACCAACGAAGAAGCCAAAAAAGAAAAAACCAACTAAGAAAACTCCTGAAAAGGATGAGAAACAGTTAGATCTTTTTTCGGATTTATCTATTGAAGAAGGCGAATTTTAACAACAATAAATAGAAAAATGGTCCTAGGGCCATTTTTTATTAATTAAGGAGAAAAAACAATGACAAAAGCAGAGAATATTCAAGAAATCGTAGATAATCGTTTAAAAGTTCCTAACGGATTTTTCAAATGGGCGAAGAATGATTTTCCTATCTATGAATGGTCAAATAAGTCTAAGACAATTATCTCTTCCGACCGAAAAAAATTCTCGGAAAAGGTTACAAAACGTTTATCACTTAACAGCCGTTTAACCTTTGTAGGTGATACTTTTTACTATGTCTGGATGGGAGTCACAAAGAAACGTATTGAAATGCAGATGTATTCTGTGACTCAATCCTTCGAAAAAGGAAAAGAAAAGTTCAAAGTCAGACTTTACAACTTTTATCAGCTTGCCAACAATAAGATTGTTAAAGCACACCGGGATCCATTTCTTTCAGCCCAAAAAGGTAAAGATATCTATAGAAGTGGATTCCAAAATCAGAGGAATGCTCTCTTTTTTGGTTCTGGTGCATTTAGTGTCTATACGCTTTATGGGGATATGGAAAGTCTTATTCAGAAATTACAAACAAAGTCTGAGTTGAGATATTTAGATTTTGGACAAGTGATTAAAGATAATTTTGAGATAAGCTTAGTACTACCTCATCTCTATAAATATAGAGAACGCATTGAATTCGCTCAAAAAATCAAGGCGCGTGGAATCGTCAAAGACTTGGTGGGGTCTACTTTTTATAGGTCTTATTACTCATCTAGTCTAGGACATGGTCATGCAAATATGGGTAAGGTTACCATGAACTTTCTTAAAAGGAATAAACCGTTTCTAAAAAATACGGATATGAATGTTGAAAAGGCATTTTTTGAGGAAGATTTGCGTAAACGATATGGTCGAACTTTCAAGGGGTTATACGAGTTGCTTCCAAACGCTATGATTTCTGACAAGAAGCCACTAATTAAGCGTTTGGAAAGTATCTTACCATCCACTGTGAAACCAATTCGTTTTATTAACTGGATGATGAAAAACAATATCTCCCTTCGTGATTATGAGGACTATCAAGAAATGGTAGAAGCTCTGGGAATTCCATTTGATGGAGATTATGTAGTTATCCCAAAAAATTGGGAAAACAAACATACAGAGATCGTAGAAAATTATTCAACTTTTCTCGAGAATCAACAAGCACGTGGTACATATTTACGTGTAACTAATGCTGTCAGAGATTTGAGAGCAGAGAAACAACGCCTTGAGGACGAAAAGAAAGAGGCGAAGTTGAGGGTTGAAACAGCTAAACGTTTGACAAACATGATGAAGGCTCAGACCGCATTTGACAAGTATGCTTTTATCTTTCCTAAAGACGAAAGTGAAATTGTCAAAGAAGGCAAAACCCTACATCATTGTGTTGGAAGTTATGCAAAAAAACACTTTGTATACGGAACTTCTATTATTGTCTTTGTTCGTGATAAAGAACACAGAGAAACCCCTCTCTATACTCTTGAATTGAAGAACAATAGGATTATTCAACTGAAAGGAGAAAGGAACAAATCCGCAGATGAAGAGGCAAAGAAAGAAGCAGAACTATTTTTAGCCCATTGTGGAAAGCTTAACATTCAGTTTTAGATAAGAGGAGAAAAATAGAATCGTCAATAGGTTATTAGTCAATCTCGAATTTTCTGTGCTATACTAAAGAAAACATTAGATGTATTCTCTAGTAAAATGCTGGGAGGACAATAGTTATGAAATTGACTATTATTATATATAACAACAAAAGGATGGTTGGGAAATACCTAGTTGATACGGTTAGTGAGACTATAGAAACGTTTGTAAGAAAAGATGATTATCTGTTAAATACAGAATTCACTTATGAACGGATGGTAGACTTTCTAAAAGGGCGTCAAATTGATTTTGGTCGAAAAAATCGAAAAGAGCTTTTAGGCTATACTTATAAAGCTCCAGATGTCTGGCATGAAATTGCCATGACACACGGTTTTGATACCGATGATTTTTATTGGGTATCAATACCAGAACTCAACGATGAACCGTTTGTTTTAGAAGACCATCATCCTAACTTAGGAAGACGATAAACAATTATTTTAACGAAAAAGAAAGACTTGGTATTGTACCAGGTCTTTTTTTGTTTTAAGGAGAAAGAACAACAATGGAAGAACAAAAAAATAATACTAAAACAATGACTAAAGCAGAAAAGGTTCAAGCTAACCTTTCTGCTATTAAACTTGTGAAAGCACTCGAAGCAGATAACCGTCTAGCTGATAGTGCCGAACAAGAAATTCTCTCTAACTATGTTGGTTGGGGAGGACTTGCTAACGATTTCTTTGATAGTAAGATTAATCGTTTTGCAAAAGAACGTGATGAGCTAAAAAGTCTTGTCACTAAAGAAGAATATCGTGCGATGGAAATGAGCTCCTTGACGGCTTACTACACAAGTCCAGAGATTGCTACTGCAATGTGGGATAAGATTGTAGAAAGTGGTTTTAAAGGAGGTAATATTCTTGATCCATCAATGGGTACTGGTATCTTCTTTGAAACAATGCCAGAGGACATCAAGAAGAATTCTACACTTTATGGAATTGAACTTGATACCATTACTGGTGCTATTGCTAAACACCTTCATCAAGATGCTACTGTTTTAGTCCAAGGATTTGAAACAGTAAACTTTGAAGGGACCCCATTTGACTTGGTCATTACGAATGTTCCATTTGCGGATGTTCGCATTGTCGATAAGGCTTATGATAATAAACCTTATCGTATTCATGATTACTTCTTTAAGAAAGCTATCGATTTGGTACCCTATCATGGGATGGTTGCTGCTATCACTTCAACTGGTACTGCAGATAAGAGTGCTGGTTCAATTCTGCCAGAACTCCGTCGTAGCGGAACTCAGTTTTTAGGTGGTGTCCGCTTACCAAATACTGCTTTTAAAGATGCTGGAACACGAGTGGTAACAGATATCCTATTTTTCCAAAAAGGAGCTTTTATCCCTGTTCCCGATAATAATATCGACTTTTGGTCTTCAGATAGAAATAAACTCCCCTTTGATAAACGTGTCTCACTCAATCCCTATTTCTTCCAGGATGCTATTTGTAAAAATCCTTGTGTCCTAGGTGATTATCAGGTACGTAATTTCAATGGTGGAACACTGGATCTTGTGGTAGATAGCTCTTTTGACTTAGCTTCAGAGCTTCAAGAAGCACTATCAAAAGTAACAGTGCCTTTCGAAGTAGAGAGACTAGAACCTCGTGATATTATCCTTAAAGAAGAAGTGAATCATCTTGACCAAGGCTTACTTACTTCACTTGATATTCGATTGAATGAGTATGCTTGTGATAAAAATGGGCGTGTCTATTATCGTGATAACACGTCTATCCGTCCTAGCTCACGCGCAGCTGAAATGATTTTTTATCAAGACGAACAAGGACAGTTCGTAAAATACGATGATAAATACAAAGAAGAAGCCATTTTAGACTTTGAAGCAGCAGTAGAAGCAGACCCTAATATTGTTACAAATACATGGGTAAGTCAAACACCTTCTAAAGCAGCTAAAAGTAAAGGGCTTTACAAAGGTATTTATTTCTATGAAACACCCCTTACGGATACAGAAAACAAGCGTATCCGTGGCATGGTTGCTATCAAAAATGCTTATCAAGCCATTATTGATATTCAAATGACGACAGACTATGATGAAGGGAAATTCAAACAACTGCTTGCAACACTTAATCAAGCCTACGATACTTTCAAGAAGAAGTATGGTTATATCAATCAAGCGGTGAATGCTCGCCTCTTTGACCGAGATGACCGTTATCCTCTTATCGCTAGTCTTGAATTAGAGGAGTTGGACGAGAATGACAGCTCAAAGGTAGTCTTTGTGAAGTCAGATGCTTTTAAAAAGCCAACTATTCGTCCTAAAAAACACCTCCATCAAGTGATGTCAGCAGTAGAAGCTTTGAATGTGTCGCTTTCAGAAGGTCGTGGCGTTGATTTGAACCTCATGAGTTCTGTCTATCCAGATGTTTCAGAAGATATGATGATTTCAGAACTAGGTGAGACAGTGATGATTGATGTGGAACGCTATATTGATGATAAGACTGTACACTATGTTACTAAGGATAAATTCCTTTCCGGTGATGTTCTTGCTAAACGTGATTGCATTAACTCTCTCATTGAAGACGGAGATACACAAGCGGATTGGGAACGATATTTGGAATTGATTTTATCTGTTGTACCAGAACCAGTTGTCTTATCTGATATTGATTTCAGCATTGGTTCTAGCTGGATTCCTAGTAACGTCGTTTCTCAATGGGTGTTTAGTGAATTGTTGGATGAAAAGGTTGGTCTCCATTCTGAAGAAGCTAAATCACTATTAGTGACATCCAGAATCGGACGAGGTTTCAACGAACGCTTGTTAAACTGCTATATGAGTCGTCAATCTAACCTTCGTTTAGGTCTACGTGATGAGTACAATAAAAGCTACTCACACGCAACAGATATTGTGGCTCACTTGCTTACAAGTAATCAACCAACAATCATGCGTAACTTTGGTACGACTGAAAATCCTGTACGTAAGGTTGATGAAGTGGCAACAGCAAACCTACGTGAGTGTGAGCGTGTTCTACAAGAAAGCTTTAAGAACTTTATTCATGAAAACCCAACAGTTCAAGAAGTGATTGAGGATACCTACAATGAAGTCTTTAATCGCTATGTGACACGTCAATATGATGGAAGTCTCTTGGAATTTGATGGGTTGGCTAAAGGAGTAGAGCTTCGCCCTCACCAAAAAAATGCGGTACAACGTATTCTTGAAGAGAGACGTGCACTACTTGCTCACGAAGTGGGTACTGGTAAGACACTAACCATGATTTCTGCAGCTTTCAAGATGAAAGAACTAGGGCTTATTCATAAACCATTGTTTGTGGTTCCATCTAGTCTAACAGCACAATTTGGTCAAGAAATTATGCGTTTCTACCCTACCAAGAAAGTGTTTGTTACGACTGAGCAGGACTTTGAAAAGTCACGTCGTCGCTTGTTCGTTTCTCGTATTCTAACGAGCGACTATGATGGTATTGTGATTGGGCATTCTCAATTTGAGAAAGTTCGTGTCTCACAAGAACGTGAACAAGCCTTTATTTCGGAAAAGATTGATGAGCTTGATGAGATCATTAGTTACGCAAAAGCTAATGATGACAAAATCACTTTTAAGCAAGCACAATCTATGCGTAGAAGTCTTGAGGCAAGCTTAGAAACGTTGCTTGAAAACAAGACTGGTATTGATGAGTTTATCAACTTTGAAAGCCTTGGTATTGATATGCTCTTTGTTGATGAAGCCCACGGGTACAAGAATGTCCGTCCTATGACACGTTTGGGGAACGTTGCTGGTATTACCAACCGTACCTCAAAAAAGAATATGGATATGGAAATGAAGGTGCGCGTGCTTCAAGAAGAGCATGATACACGTCACGTTGTCTTTGCGACTGGAACACCAGTTTCCAACTCTATTAGCGAAATGTATACGATGATGAATTATCTTCAACCAGATGTCATGGAACATTTTGGTGTCAGTTTCTTTGATGCTTGGGTTGGTGCGTTTGGGATTGTTGAGAATAGTCTTGAGCTTAACCCTACTGGAGACAAGTATATTTCACGTAAACGCTTTGCTAAATTTATGAATCTCCCTGAGCTGATGGCGATTTACCGTCAGACTGCAGATATCCAAATGACTGAAGACCTTAATCTTCCAGTTCCTATGGTAGAAAAGGTAGCGGTTGAAAGTCAGTTGACGGATAACCAAAAAGTTTATTTGGATGAGCTTGTAGAACGCTCAGACCGAGTTAAAAATGGGAGTGTAGATCCTAGTGAAGATAACATGCTTAAAATCACTAGTGAAGCCAGAAAGTTGGCTTTAGATATGCGTTTGCTTGATGCAGAGCTCTATGTAAGAGCTGATGCAGACAAACTTATGCAAGTGGTTGAGCGAGTGGATAAGATTTATCACATGGAAGCTAAGCATAAAGGGACACAGATGATTTTCTCTGACCTTGGAACTCCTAATGGCAAAGGTTTCTCTGTTTATCAAGAGTTGAAAGATTTGCTTGTTGAACGTGGGATTCCAGAAGAAGAGATTGCTTTTATTCACGATGCTGCTAACAAAAAGGCTAAGCTCCAACTTCAACGTCAAATGAATGCTGGTGAGATTCGTATTCTCATGGCCTCAACGGAAAAAGGGGGAACCGGTCTTAACGTACAACGTCGTATGAAAGCTGTTCATCACCTCGATGTGCCTTGGAAACCGTCTGATATTATCCAACGTAATGGACGTTTGGTTCGTCAAGGAAATATCTATCGTAAGGTAAATATTTTCCACTATATCACTAAAGGAAGCTTTGATAACTACCTTTGGCAGATTCAAGAAACAAAGCTTCGTTATATTACTCAAATCATGACCAGTCGTACACCGATGCGAGCTTCAGAGGATATTGACGAGCAAACACTCTCAGCCTCTGAATTTAAAGCTATTGCGACAGGTAATCCATATCTTAAACTTAAGATGGAACTTGATAACGAATTTGAGTTGTTGTCTAATCGTCGTAAGGCTTGGAAACGTGATATTGCTTTGTCTCAAAAACGTATTAAGCAGGCCCTTAAAGATAAGGCAATTTACGAGAAGAAACTTTCTCTATTAGTCCAGGATAAAGAGCTTGCAGAAAAGACAAGACCTTGGAAAGAAGTGGTTGAAAAAGAAGATGGTAAGAAATATGAGGTTGAGCATAACCCATTTGTTATGACATTTGAACCAGATGGATACGAAGCAACTAAGAAAGATGTTGCAGGGAATCAACTGAACTATGCTATGCAGATGAATGTTGCCGCTGATCCACTCCATATGAAAATGACAACCCTTGCTCATTATCGTGGTTTTGTCCTTCGTGCGTTGGAACAAAAATCACCTTGGCAACCAGAACGCATGCTTGACTTGCATATTATTGGTCAAAATAGCTATGCTGTTCGTCTAGACTTTGCGAGTGGTATTGGGACTATCCAGCGTATCAACAATGTTATTGATGGTATGGATAAACAAGCCAAACTCTTACAGGAAAACATTGAACGTTGTTCAGAAACTATTAAGCGAGGAGAAGCTGCAGATGTTTTTGCAGACCAAGCTCGTCTTGACTATGTATCAGCAAAACGTGCCATTGTTAATCCTCTTATCGAAGTAGAGGACGAGTCTAAGAAGCCTACTGTAGAACAAATTGAAGAAGCAATCAATGCTTTTGACTTGCGTTATAAGGCAGACCATCCAGAAATGGATGAGGACTCAGATGTAAAAGTTAGCTCAATCACTGAGGAATATAGTACTAGCTATGATCCTGATGAAGAAAGCGAACTTGTTGAAGCTATCGATGAGTCAGTAGATGAAGCAGAAACTGCCTTCGAGGAAGAAGAAGTAGTTGCTAAAGAAACCGTTGAAGAAACGACTCATGTTGTTGTTTCACAAGAAGTTCTTGATATGGCTGATGACTTCCTAGAAAGTATTTCTGAACTCTTTGGAATGACTGAAGAACATAATGATAATGTTGCTACAGAAGTAGTTTCTGAAACCTCTGTTAATGAGGTAGAAAAAGTAGAAGTTTACGAAGAAATTTCACTATTTGACTTTGTTTAAAATGCGAAGGGTATTGTTAGTATCACTTTTGCAGCATAAAAACACCCTATTTTTGAACTGCACCCCAAAAGTTAGACAGAAAAAATCTAACTTTTGAGGTGTTTTTATTATGAAATTAACTTATGAGGACAAGATTCAGATATATATACTGAGAAAACAGGGGAGAAGCTTCAAAGAGCTTTCAAAAAGATTTGGTGTGGATGTTTCTGGACTAAAATATATGGTGAGGTTGATTGAACGTTACGGAATAGAAATCGTCAAAAAAGGGAAGAATCGTTACTATTCTCCCGAATTAAAGGAAGAAATAATTAATAACGTTCTGCTTAAAGGTCGTTCACTAAGAAGTGTATCTTTAGATTATGCTCTACCCAATCCTTCTCTGTTGAAAAATTGGATAGCACAATACAAGAAAAATGGGTATACTATTGTTGAAAAAACAAGAGAGAGAGTACCTAAAATGGGACGTAAACGTAAGAAAACTTGGGAAGAAATGACAGAACTAGAGCGACTCCAAGAGGAGAATGAACGCCTACGTACCGAGGTGGCCTACCTAAAAAAGTTAAAAGAGCTAGAAGACAGGGACGAAGCCATACAGCGAGAAAGGCAGAGACAATTAGAAAAATGGTTTCAGGAGGATTTCGACTAGATTTACTTCTTGAAACGGCTGGTTTAGCTCGCTCAACTTACTACTATCAGTTGAAACAACTAGATGGATTTGACAAAGATAAAGAGCTTAAAGCTGAAATTCAATCAATTTATTGTGAGCATAAAGGAAATTACGGCTATCGTCGAATGACTCTTGAATTGAGAAATCGTGGCTTCATGGTAAATCATAAGAAAGTGCAACGTCTGATGAAGGTTCTTGGTTTAAGTGCTCGAATTCGTCGTAAACGTAAGTATTCTTCATATCAAGGAGAGGTTGGTAAGAAAGCAGAGAATCTCATTCAACGCCAGTTTGAAGCATCAAAACCAATGGAAAAGTGCTACACAGATGTGACAGAGTTTGCCATTCCAAATAGCACACAGAAATTGTATTTATCGCCTGTTTTAGATGGCTTTAACAGCGAAATTATTGCCTATAATCTCTCAACTTCACCAAACTTAAAACAAGTGAAAGCTATGTTAGACCAGGCCTTCACAGAGGAGCATTACGAAAATACAATTCTCCATAGTGACCACGGTTGGCAATCCCAACATCAGTATTATCATCAATTTTTAGAGGATAAAGGGATCCAACCGTCCATGTCACGTAAGGGAAATAGTCCAGACAATGGTATGATGGAGTCCTTCTTTGGCATTCTTAAGTCTGAGATGTTTTATGGTTATGAGAAGACGTTTCACTCACTTGAGCAATTGGAACAAGCTATTGTAGACTATATTGATTATTACAACAACAAACGAATTAAGGTAAAATTAAAAGGACTCAGTCCTGTGCAATACAGAACTAAATCCTTTGGATAAATTAAATGTCTAACTTTTTGGAGTCAGTACAAAATAGGGTGTTTTAAATGAAGACAACGACGTTTTTATGATAATATTATATTTATGAAGTTACATCTTTTTAAAACACGTATAAATAATATTCTACTCTCAGAAACAATAAAATATCTTTTTTTTGGTGTATTGGCAACCATAGTGTATTTTATAACAAGGACTATTACATATTTAATATTTGATTCTGCTATATTTTCTTCAGTGATAGCAAGCATTATATCAATCCTCTTTGCATTTTTTACAAACGATATTTTTGTATTTAATCAATCTTCACAAAAGCGTATAAAAAGACTTATAAAATTTTTTATAGCACGACTTTTTACTCTACTCTTAGATATGTTCTTTGCTTGGTTTCTTGTAGATAAATATCCTAATATTTTAGGTGTTCTAGTTAAACATAATATACAAATTGTTAATATTTTAGAATCTTTTATATCACAATTTTTTATTATTGTACTAAATTACATTATAAGTAAATTTTTGATTTTTAAGTGAAATGTCTCGCACGACAGCTCTCTGCAGGAGTTCCTCGGAAGGAGCGTTTATCGTTTTGATGTGGCAAAGCTAAGTCAAAACAGAATAAACGTTACTCTTTTGGAAATAGCTTACAAAGTTGTTCGATAGCTGAAAACATGGATTTGGCTGTTCTGTCTGGTATCTTGAAAGCTAAGTAAAAGCGCGTTTTTCGCTCTAGGAAGGTCGCTAAACAGCCCTTGCTTTTGCCTCTGGAAGACACCACAGTATCGAGCTCCCAGTGATCAAAGGTCTCACGATTCCTGACCTCTCTAGATGTTAGCTTTTCGTCACCCACTACAGTTGACAAAGAACCTTATATCTCATCTTATGTAAAACCAAAAGTCCCCCTTGGTAGTCAAACCAAGGGGGACTTTTTCGAGGAAAATATAAGATTGATATTCTCCAACGCTCTTAAGAGCAATTCTATTTTCTATAAGTATTCTAGTATATTTAGATACATATGTCAACAGAAAAATATAATTTATTTAGCTTTATTTAAAAATGATATTTTGAGTCCATAAAAATAAATTTTTTCCAGTCTTTTAAATTTGGATTCCCCATTCGTGTCAATAAACGAGTATTCAAGTCAAAATCAGGTGATTTGAAATGTTTATTGTTTCTATAAATAATTGAATTGATATGTTTTTTTAATGGTTTAGTACTTTCAAAATAATTGACAATCTGTAAAGTGTCAAATAAAGATAGGGCTGAAGGAGGTGTACCTGTTTCAGATGGTGTTAAATTAAATAATGAAACCAAGCTCGCATTTAACTTAATATATTTTGGAGATTGGTAGCGATATACTAATGAACCGTGGGCACAAAAATTTCGAAGTGATTTAATAATATCAAACATATTTAAAAATTCATTTCGATAAAATAATGGCATATTAAAGTCTTTCATTACCTTATTTAGTACGCTAGGATCTAAGTAATGTAGTAGACAGATTACCTCTCCTAAGGTCATTGTTTCAACTGCGACCCAAAAAGGTACTGCAACGTGAGGATGATAGGTATAATTTGGAGCTTGGCCTGTACGAAAAGTTGTCTGACCGCTTTGGCTGGTATAACGTGAATCTGTATAAAACTGATAGTCAATGTGGTCGTTTTCGTTGATTAATTTTGTAAGATAAAAAGGTTTAAAAAGGATAAAATTATCAAATTCGTCATAGATCCTTTTGTTTTGGTAATTTACAAAGGGATAGTTGTTAGCAAATTGACTATTTCTTGGGTCTATATAATTTGATTTTAAGGTATAGTTCATAGTGTCACTTATTGTTAGACAATAAGTTTGTGTGAAATGGTGAGCTACTGAATTTTTTAACTTTGATTCAATATTATCTAAAATCTCCAGAATTGTAGTCGCCAATTTTTTATTAAATTTATAAATTGTAATAAAGTCATCTAATGTAACTTTATTGAATCGTTTGGGATTTCTACTAGAGAGTAAAAGGTTTTCAATTCCATTAAATAAATTAAAGTAATTATATTTTATTAGGGCATCATCAAGTTCTTTATCTTCAAAATACAATTTTCTTTCATGTAATTTTTGTTTTAAAGAATGACGCCCTTCGCTTTGTTTAATAGCCATGTGTTACTCCATATCCATAATATCTTGTCTTTAAGTATATCATATTTTAATATTTTTTTATCACAATTCATCATGTAGTGATACTGTCCATAATTTTGTGTAAACACTCAAGTAGAGTTTGTACTGACCTCAAAAAGTTAGACATTTAATTTATCCAAAGGATTTAGTTCTGTATTGCACAGGACTGAGTCCTTTTCTACAATTTGTCAAGTATATCAAGGTATTTGATGAAAAATAGTTTGAGTTCCATATGTCAAACGAAGGAAATTGTCTTTTTTTTTTTGAGCTAAAGTTTAGTGTAAAAAGTGTACACAAAACCAACACCTTACCTAGTGATTTTTTTGATAAGGTGTTACAATAATATGGCATAAACAATTTTACCGATTTTGGGTAGAAGTATAATCGTAAAGTTTGTTATGCGTTATGAGGTAATACATTGTTCTGATGAGACGATGTATAGAGGCAATCGTGTGTGGTTTGGTTGAAGTCACTTGCGATTGTCTTTTTCGTTTATCATAGAAGTCTGCGATATGACAAGGATTGCTGTGACTAGCTGAACCTATGTTATGAATGCACTTAAAGAGAATCTTTCTAGCATAGGGATTCCCACGTTTGGTGATATGTTCCTTGGCTAGAAAGTCCCCAGATTCATAGTGTCTGAGGTCAATGCCGATAAAAGCATTGATTTGATTGGCAGAGTGAAATCGACGAATGTCACCAAGTTCACCAATAATGCTTGTCGCTGTAGTTTCAGCTATTCCAGGAATAGAGAGAAGAATCTCGTATTCTGGCAAAGGTTGAGCCAATGTTACCATCTCCTCTAAAACACTTTTTCTATATTCAGAAAGCCTAAGTAACTCCCCTGCATAGTATTTGACCTCTTCCATCATTGGAGAGGTTTTCTTGACCGCACAATAAGACTGATTAGCTAGTTTTGTAAGCTTATCTACTAAGTAAGTCACACGTTTTTCAGAGATGCGTTTTGATGTAGACTGACGGATGATAGCTCTTAATGTGGCGTCATCCAACTCCAGTACAAAACTATTACATGGAAAAGTTATGACCAAGTTCCAATATTGTTCCCCAGTTGGTGCCGACAAGATGTTTTCCAATTCAGGAAAAGTGACCTGTAAAACCTTGTGTAGACGGTTTTTAGCGCAGACAATATCTTCAGTAAGATTCTGATAGAAACGGCTAAGGTCTCGTAATTCTTGATAAAGCGCTTCTTGGACATAGCTTGGTTTACGATTGAGGATGAACTGAGACGCAGCTAGTTTTTCAGCGTCAATCTTATCAGTTTTACGTACTCGTAAGCTATCTAGTTGTTTTTTGGAGTCTAAGGGACTGAGGCGTGTATAAGCGTAACTATTATCCTCAAAGAAGGCCTGAAGACGACGAGAATAGACACCAGTCGCCTCGAAGACAATCTCTGGCTGGTGAACAGTCTTCAAGTCTCCAAGTAGTCGATTAAATCCGATGGCATCATTGGGTATGGTATAGCCATGTACTTTCTCTCCATTGATCAAGATGGCTACTTCTGAACTTGCTTTACTCACGTCAATCCCAAAAACTACTCGCATTATATTACCTCTTTGTCTTGAATGATTCCTTGCTTTAGTGATGTCATTTTCAATACTCGACGTTTTTCGTCCCACATACTTTGATAACATTCTTCCTAAAACAGGTGTCTTGCCAGTTTTAGTTACGACGTCTAGCGCCAAAGGACTCATCGACTTAACAAGACACCTCTACTTTAACATAACGAAAAAAAGTAGTGAGTACTTTCTCCCGTCGGAGATTTTCTCACTACTAATCTTAGTATGTTTTAATTTTACCTTAATTCGTTTGTTGTTGTAATAATCAATATAGTCTACAATAGCTTGTTCCAATTGCTCAAGTGAGTGAAACGTCTTCTCATAACCATAAAACATCTCAGACTTAAGAATGCCAAAGAAGGACTCCATCATACCATTGTCTGGACTATTTCCCTTACGTGACATGGACGGTTGAATCCCTTTATCCTCTAAAAATTGATGATAATACTGATGTTGGGATTGCCAACCGTGGTCACTATGGAGAATTGTATTTTCGTAATGCTCCTCTGTGAAGGCCTGGTCTAACATAGCTTTCACTTGTTCTAAGTTTGGTGAAGTTGAGAGATTATAGGCGAAATTCAGGAAAATTATTATGAGCATAAAGGAAATTATGGCTATCGCCGAATAGTGGACCATCTAGAATACAACAAACGATAGACTTTTGGTGGACATCAATTCCACAACAAGTTTCAATCATAACTTCCATTACAAAAACCTCCTGTTAACTATTGAACAATAGAACAAGAGGCTACTAGTAATTTTATTTTCATGCTCAAGGCATATTCGAGTTATCTCATGACTCTTGTTCATCCAGTTTTTGTTACAGGCTAGGCAAAGCCCTATTAAAAACTACGGATTTGTATTGTTCACCTTCATTATAAGCCGAACTTTCTTTTCTGTCATGAGTTAGCAGGCTAATCCTGCTTAGAGTTTTTGTTGCACTTCATTTTACAACAGGGTGAAAAGTTTTCTTCATGTATTTGTCGAAATTCTAAATTGAATAATCGTGAATAAATGTTATAATACAGACGAGTAAGCGATTTCTTTAGACGGAGGAAAGTATGGTCGAAAAAATTCGGATGTACATCGGAGTTCTTTCTTATAAAAAGGAAGGCCGAGAGGGACAAAAGGGAACAGGTTGTATTTTTAGTTATAAAGGGAAATGGTTCTTAGCAACTGCAGCACATTGCGTTTATGATATAGATGAAGATAAATTTTACACCGATTTTAAATTTACTCAGCCAAATAGTGGAAAGGAATATATACTTGGTGATGTTTACTTACATAAATTTTGGTCGAGTTTATATGCCCCAGAGTATGATATTGCTTTTTTTAATATTTATTGTGATGATAATTTTTTTAATTTGGATAGGACTTATTTAACACCTTATTTTGAAATTTCAAATGATAACAAATTTACAATTGCTGGTTTTCCTGGAAAGATACTTAGAAATAAATTATATATAAAGAGGGATAACAACGGGATTAGCGATAGAATGTATTCGTCGAGTTTAATAGGAATAAGGACCTGTAAAAAAGAGGGAATGTCGGGAGGACCTTTAATATGTCAAAATGAAGATAGTTTGAGTATAGTTGGTACTATTAGTTTGTCTTTTGTATCTGAAAAAGGGATTTTATGGTGTGCTCCATGGAATAAAGACTTCAAGGCTATTCTTGAGTTTCTGACAAGTGATAAACAAGCGGAGCCAGACTTTATGGAAATGTATAATTGGAAAATATAGAAATGGAGGATAACAATGGATGTAAGGTATGAAATGTATTTAGCCCCCAATAATAAATTTTACAAACGAGCAGGAGCAACCAACAAAAAGAAAACTATGCTTTATGTAAAAGATTTACCAGAGGGATGGTATTCAAAAATTGGTAAGGAGAAGCACTGGCATTATTGTGGTCCAATTGGTGTTCCTATCCCACCACAAGGTTGGAAGATTCACATCAGTTCTACATTAGACAATGCTCAAAAAACACTTGATATCGTATCAAAAATACTAATCTCTAGAAACACTCATTTTAAATTTGTAATGAGTTCATGGGATTTATTTGTGAAAAATTCAAAATATGGTGATAGAAGCGCTTCGGGAAAATTTATTACAATTTATCCGGCGACGATTTATTTGTTTTTTACTTTACTTGATGAATTGGATAAAGCACTTTCTGGATTAGAAAATGGGGCTTATATATTAAATGATAATCGTTGGTTCTTTGGAAATGTATACTTTAGATACGGTGGTTTCTTAGAAATGCATACTCAAGAGGGAGAAGATGGTATAATTAATGAGTACGGAGAAATTATACCAGATCAACGAATTCCTGGATATGTTGTTCCTTCTTTTGTGGAAATACCTGAGAAATTAAAAGCGATGGAGTTGGAAAAAGAAAATAAGTCTTTAGATGCTAGTAAATTAGATGATTATAATATATCTGAAGCAATGCATTTTAGTAATGGAGGTGGAGTTTATAAAGCAACTAACGTATCTTCTGGAGAAAATGTAATAATAAAGGAGGGAAGGCCGGAGGCAGGTCTGGACAGTACAGGAAAAGATGGTTTTAAAAGGCTATCAATTGAATTTGAAACATTGTCTAAATTGGCAGATGTTGATGAAGTTGTTGATGTTTATGAATATTTTAAAGCGTGGGAAAATGTTTATTTAGTTGAAGAAGTGGTAAATGGGATTCCTCTCCAATCTTGGATTGCTCAAAATTATCCATTTGGTGGATCAGAGGATAAAAAGAAAAGCTATCTTCGTAAGACGTTGGATATTACAGAAAAAATAAAAACTGGTTTACAAAAGATACACGATAAAGATGTTGGAATAGGTGATTTATCACCATCTAATATTTTAATTAACAATGATACACTCGAAATCAAGTTTATAGATTTCGAAACTGCGGGAGTTGCTGATGCTAAATATTCACCAAGTTTAGCCACTCCGGGTTTTGTTTCAAAGTATTCTAAAACAAGGAAACAATCTGATTGGTTTAGTTTTTATAGGATTGTATATTCTATGTTAGCACCAATTGCTCCAATTCAAGATATCGAAATTAAAAATGAACAAAAAATAGATAAGTGGATTTTAATGACATTTGGTAGCGAGGCATATAATTACGTTAATAACTTAAAAAAACTTCTTCCTCTATCTAAGCGTATGTATTACTCAGATGTTCAAGAAAACAGATTGGATTATGATTTAGATAATTTAACTTCAAAAGTTCGTCTAGGAATAATATCTCATTTACAACCTAGTAAGAAGCAATTGATTCCGGGAGACATAAGGCAATTTGAATACTCAGGTGGTATGTATAATGTTTTAACTGGTGGTTTTGGGGTAATAATGTCACTTGTTAGAACTGGGGAAATTTCACAATCTATTAAAGAATGGGCAATTAGATATTCAAAGGAAAAGTATTTGGCGGAGTTAGATTCGGGACTATTTTCTGGAAAATCAGGAATTGCTTGTATATTATTTGAATTAGGAGAAATCCAACGCTCTAAGGAAATAATTGGCTCAATTACTATTCCAAATGAAGCTTCAGATATTTCTCTAATGACAGGTCTATCTGGGATAGGACTTGCACTTTTATCATTTTATACTTCATTAAATGAACATTCATATTTAGAAAAGGCTACCAAAGCTGCTAATGAGATAAAAAATATCTTTAGTAAAAATACTGAAATCTATTCAAAAGATCCAGATTTTTTTCCTAAAGGTCTATTTGATGGATGGAGTGGAGCTGTGATGTTTTTCGGTGCATTATATACAGTCACAAAAAATAAAGAGTGGCTTGATTTTGCAGAGAAAATGATGAGTAGAGAATTAGAAAGTTGTGTTTTAGATGATGATGGAATTCTTCATATTGAAGATGAGCAAAGACTACTTCCCTATTTAGCGGGAGGAGGAGTGGGTGTAGCAGTCGCTCTACTTTCTCTTGCTAAGAAAACAAATAAAGAATTTTACTTTAAAAAATTTGAACAGACTCTTCCATTAGCCTCAACTGTTTGTTGTTATAATAGTGGTCTATTTAGAGGATATGCTGGTTTTTTACTTTTTGTTTCCTTTTTAGAACAAGAGTATGGTATAATAAATAGAGAGAAAACGCTGACATTACTGAGTACAATTCAATTGTATGCAGTAACAACGACAGGGCAGGAAGTAATGTTTCCTGGAGACTATGGCTACAGATTGTCAGGTGATTTATTTTCTGGTTCTTCAGGTGTACTTATTGCTCTAGAAGCAATGAGAGGGAAGAGTTGGAAAAACTGGATTCCATTGATTTCTGAAACGATGGATGTGTTATTGTGATTGAGTTTTTATTAAGATATTATATTTTATATAATCCCAATTTGTAAAATTAAGCTAGACAGAAAAAGCCATCTATGTTAGGCTCAGATAAACACCACATTTGTCTGAAAGGAACTAACATAAATGACCTATACTCATCTTATCACAAACGAGCTTGTAATGATAGAGGCTTACTATCAAGAAGACATAAAAGTTTCAGATATTGTGACTTCACTTGGCAGATCAAAACAGACAATCTACAATGTCATCAACTATCTGAAAGAGGGGCACTCTGCTTATGATTACTATAACCGATATAAAATCAATAAGAAACGCTGTGGCAGGAATAAAACCAGTCTTACGCAATCAGAAAAAGATTTTATCCAAACTCATTTAGAACAAAATTGGAGCCTTGATGTCATTAAAGGAACTTATCCAGATAGGGTTGCTTGTTCTATGAGAACTCTCTATCGACTAGCAGACCATGGTATTCTAAAGAAAGAGGATCTCCCTTGGAAAGGCAAAAGAAAACCAAATGGTCATAGCGAAAAACGAGGAAAACAAGCGTTGCGCAGAGATTTAAGTGAGAGAGCAGACAGTCATCCTAATTTTAAGACGGGATTCGGTCATCTAGAAGGGGATACAATTGTGGGAGAAAAACACAAAAGTGCAGTCATTACCTTAGTAGAATGCTTCTCAAAAGCCATCATCACACTGAAAATCAATGGATGGAAAGCAAGTGATATTGAGGCCTCCATCAATCAATGGTTGTCTCAAGTTCCCAGTCATCTCTTTAAGTCGATAACTTTTGATTGTGGGAAAGAATTTTCTAATTGGAAATCTATTTCGAATGCACATGACATTGATATTTTCTTTGCGGATCCAGGATGTCCTGGTCAAAGAGGTCTCAATGAACATTCTAATGGCTTATTAAGACGAAATGGATTACCGAAACAGATGGTTTTTACTAATATTTCTCAAAAATATTTATCAGCTATAGCTGATAAAAGAAATAGAATTTCTAGGAAATCATTGAATTATCAATCACCATACCAAGTTTTTCTGAGTTACTTGAAAAGTCTAACTTAATTTAACAATTTAGGAATATAGGGTATTATTAAGTGAAATCAATTTTTTTACAATAGATTCATACAGAGTCACTTATTCTTAAATAATGAAGGAGAACAGAAATGAAAAATATCTTATCTTTACAACAACTTAAAGTAAAAGAAAATACTAAATTGATGGCTAAATCATCAAAAAGCATAAACTGTAAAAATAGTAGCCATGCTAGCTGGTTTGTTTGCTAGTCTCTAAAATTAAAATTACTTTTCATTTTTTATCTTAGTTTTATAGGAGGAATCAAATGAAGAAAATACTATCTTTACAGCAATTAAAAAAAACAGAAAGAGCTAAAACGAAATCTAGTATGAGTTTGAACTGTCAAATGAGTAGTAATAATAGCTGGTTTTTCTGCTAAAAAAGTATTTTAAATGTTTACCTAATAATACCCTAACTAGCCTTGAAAGTTTTTCAAGGCTAGTTGCATAGTGAGAGTAATGATATGAAAAAAAATAATTATTTAGATATAGCTTATTTAAAAAAGTATCTACCAAATAATTTTTATCTTTTCTTTTTGAGCTTACTAATACTAACTGGTACGATTGTCTCTTTAAGTATTCCAATTTTTATTATGGGAATAATTAATAATATGAAAAATGGGATTCATATCAGTAGTATATTAGTTGTTATTTCACTTTTCCTTATAGAATTATGCTTCACAGCAGTTTCGTATTATTTCATTAATAAAACATCGGAAAGGATTGTAGAGCAGATACGTAACGAAATATGGATGCACATTTTAAAGTTGCCAGTCTCATATTTTGATAAAAATCGTTATGGGGCGGTTGTAACAAATATTATTCATGATACTGAAGAAATATTAGAATTTTTCAACAGTCAAATAAGCTCTTTTTTTACAAATGTTATATCTATAATTGGCTCTATTGTAATTTTGTTCGTATTGGATTGGAAGTTAGCAATTTTATTAGGTGTGGCTGTTCCTATAGCTGTTCTGCTTACTAGTTATTTTGGTAATCAAGAATACACGATATCAATGAGATATAGAGAAAGTATTGCGCACTTACAGAATAATCTTACATCTACTCTTTCAAAAATTAGGTTAGTAAAATCGACGACTTCGGAAGAGACCGAGTTTCAGAAAGAGAGTGAATTATTTAATTCTTTATATAAGACTGGTGTAGAAGAAGGAAAAATATTGGGTATTCTTTCACCAATTTCTTCTATGGTAGTTATGCTACTCTTAGTTGTAACCTTTGGTTACGGTACCTACCGGGTATCAAATGGAACCCTATCGAGTGGAGCATTAGTTGCAAGTATTGTATATTTATTTCAATTAGCTGATCCGTTTTCGCAAATTATTTCGTTTTTCACAAGCTATCAAAAATTTAGAGCCTCGGTCGTGAAGATAGGAGAATTACTTCAAGAACCGATTGAAGCTGATTTGGTTTTGGAGTTCAAACAGGCTAAATGTACAGATAGAGATGGTTTATTATTTAAAAATATCGATTTCTCTTATACAAAAGAAGATGTCATATTTAATAACCTAGACTTTGAATTTCAATTGTACAAAACAACGGCCATTATTGGTAGGAGTGGAGTTGGAAAAACAACAATATTTTCATTGATAGAAAGATTTTATGTACCAACTCAAGGTAGTATCTTATTCCGCAATAAAGATATTGCCAGTATTCCTTTAAAAACTTGGCGGTCTAAAATTGCTTATTTATCGCAGGATATTGATTTGTCATACGGGACACTTTTAGAAAATTTAACTTACGGTATACACAATTATACGATGAACAAAGTAGATAACTTAGTTGAGGAATTTGGATTAAAATCATTTTTAGATAGTCTAGAAATGGGATATAATACTATCATTGGCGAGAAGGGAGTAACAATTTCGGGTGGTCAAAAGCAGCGAATTGCCCTTATTAGGGCAATATTGAAAGATGCTGATATTTACTTACTTGATGAGCCAACCTCAGCACTTGATGCACATACAGAAAAACTTGTTCAAATCACCTTAGAAAGATATTTGAAAGGAAAGACTGTCCTAGTTATAGCACATAGATTGAAAACAATTACCTCTGCAGATGAAATTGTTATTGTAAATAATAAGAAAATTGAATATCACGGTACTCACAATGAATTATTAAATTCTTGTCACTTGTATAATCAGTTACTGGAGGATAGTGTACTATAAGAGAAAGGAATATATATATTTACTATTATGAACCATATAGTTCATTTAAAAGGATTTATTACTTTCTAAATTGGAATTTATATAAGGAATGCTATAAAAAATATGAAATCATTTTGTGAGTTGAGTCTTATTTTTTCAGGCTAGGAAACACCCCAATAACGAGGCGCCACAGAATTACCAAAGTCAGCTTGAGACTTGATTACGGATTTTCTCTTTATCCTAGAATAAATGTAAGCGTCCAATAATAAAGTATCTCCCCCTTACCTAAACTCCCTACTAAACTATTACTATGGAGCATGTAACGACATTACAATAAATAAATCTGGGACAGGTCCATATCTTTTGCGGAAAAACAGGCTTAAGAAAAGGAATTGACTCCCTGGTTTTTTTGGTGAAATCACAATACGATTTAGTCCCATTTTCAAAATCTATCTTTATCTTTTGCAGTAGACGAAGTAATCGCTTCAAAGTACTTTACTGGGATGGTGAGGTGGGGTACTCTACAAGAGGTATGAAAATAGAAAACTACCCGGCTAAGAGATGTTAACGAAGTTCGAGTTCTTACGGAAGAGGAAGTGGACTGGCTCATGAAGAGGGCTATTCACCGCAAAAAAATAGTACAAGAAGTCGTGTTCTCTATTGAGTCATGGATTTTGAACCAGTATAATAGAAAAATCAGTGTAACGTGGCTCTTTTCTACCATTTGTCAAGTATAATACGGTTTCTGATTCAACATTATTTATGAAAGTGTATGAAGGGAATTTATTGAGGAATAGTTCAAGCCGTTTTTTCTGACATTTGAGCATATAAAAACGACACCTTATCTGGTATTTTTTGAAACAAGGTGTTACAATAATACGGCATAGACAGCCTTATCGATTTTGGGTCAAAGAGTAATCGTAAAGTTTGTTATGCGTAATGAGGTAATACATTGTTCGAATGAGACGATGTATAGAGGCAATCGTATGTGGCTTAGTTGAAGCTATTGTCGATTGTCTTTTTCGTTTCTCATAGAAATCTGCGATATGGCAGGGATTGGTATGGCTAGCTGAAGCGATATTGTGAATACATTTGTACAGAATTTTTTTGCATAAGGATTCCCACGCTTAGTAATATGCTCTTGACCTAGGAAATCTCCCGATTCATAGTGTTTGAGATCAATACCGATAAAAGCGTTGATTTGATTAGCAGACGTAAAGCGACGAATGTCTCCTAATTCACCAATAACGCTTGTAGCCGTTGTCTCTGCGATGCCAGGAATAGAGAGAAGAATCTCATATTCAGGTAGAGGTTTAGCTAACTCTATCAACTGTTCTAAAACTTGTTCCCGACGGTTTGTCAACCTTATAAGTTCCTGTGCATTATACTTAACCTCTTCTATTATAGGAGAGGTTTTTGAAATGGCAGAATAAGATTGCTTTGCCAGTCCAACTAACTTCTCAGCCAAGTTATCTACTCTGTTCTCTGAAATGCGTTTAGAGGTTGACTGGCGAATAGTCTCTTTCAACTCAACTTCCGATAATTCCAGCACCCAATGCTTTGTTGGGAAGATGGACACGAGATTCCAATACTGCTCACCTGCAGGAGTAGATAGTAGAATCCCGATTTCTGGGAAGGCGACTTGAAGAACTTTGTGCAGCCTATTCTTCGTCCTTACGATATCCTCTGTCAGATTTTGGTAGAACCGGCTAAGATCATGCAAGTTTTGATAGACTTTTTCTTGAACATAAGTTGGCTTACGGTTTAAAACGAATTGTGACGAAGCTAGTTTCTCTGCGTCAATTTTATCGGTTTTCCGGACTCGTAAGCTATCAAGTTGCTTTTTAGCTTCCAAAGGATTAAGACGTGTATAGTCATAGCTGTTTTCTTCTAGAAAAGCCTGAAGTCGGCGAGAGTAGACACCAGTAGCTTCGGAAATAATTTCGGGGTTACTCACGGTCTTTAGGTCCTTCAGTAGACGAGAAAATCCGATAATGTCATTAGACATAGTATAACCGTGAACCCTTTCACCATTCACAAAAATAGCAACTTCTGAGCTTGCTTTACTCACATCAATTCCAAATACTGTCCGCATTATGTTTACCTCTTTGTCTTGAACGATTCCTTATTTTAGTGATTTCATTTTCAATACTCGACGTCTAGCGTCCAACATACTTTGATAAAATTCCATCTAAAACAGGTGTCTTGCCAGTTTTTTATACGGCGTCTAGCGCCAAAAGAAGCCACGACTTAACAAGACACCTCTACTTTAACACAAAGAAAAAGTAGTGAGTACTCACTCCCGTCGGAGATTTCTTCACTACTAATCTTAGTATGTTTTTTATATTCAGAGTGATGAAAACACGCTTCCTAAAGTTAATAAAGTTTCTAAAACCGAATCCCAGACGTTTGATGTCTTTGATAAGCTTATTGGTGCCCTCCAATTTTGCATTTGAGTAATGTGTTTCTAGTGCGTTTTTGATGTATTGTTTGTGTCTAAGAAAGGTTCTAAAGACAGTTTGAAAGTAGTGATTGACCTTACTTATATTCTCCTCTATGAGTTCAAAAAACTCATCAATTCTTTTTTCTGAAAATAAAAAAGCAAAAACTTGTAGAGGTTATAGTCATTAGCGAGCTCTTTTGAAAAGTCCAATATCTTCACGGTGACTTCATTTGACTTAAAGTTTGACAAAAGGTCTTTGAGTGAAATGAGTTACAAGATAACTTACGGCTATCCTTTTGGAAGAGTCTCCAGTGATTTTTCAAGGCTCGGTAGGGTAGTGACTTCTTATCAAACTGATTCATAATGGCAATTCTTGTCTTCAAAAAGGCTCGACCAAGGTGTTGGATGATGTGGAAACGATCAATAATGATTTCGGCATTTGGGAAAAGTCTACGAGCTAGTGGGATATAGGCTCCTGACATATCCATTGTAATAAACTGCACTTTTTGGCGAACCTTCAATGGATACTTCAAAAAGTGGTTTCGAATAGTGGTTTGACGGCGATTATCAAGGATGGTTATGAGTTTGTTGGTCTCATAGTTTTGTGCCACAAAAGCGAGTTCACCTTTCTTGAACCCAAACTCATCCCAAGACATAACAGCTGGGAGCTTGTCATAATGCTCCTTGAAAGTAAACTAGTCAAGCTTACGATAGACAGTGGACGTTGATACACGAAGTCTTCTGGCAATATCTGTTAGTGACACCTTTTCAGTAAGGAGCTGTGCAACTTTTTGCCGGACTAGATTGGAGATTTGGCAGTTTTTCTCAACGATTGATGTCTTAGCTACCGTGACTCTCCTACAACTTTTACACTGGAAACGACGCTTTTTAAGACGTAATAGTGTAGGTGTTCCAGCTTGTTCAAGGAGAGAAATTTTAGAAGGCTTTTGAAAGTCATATGTGATCAACTTTCCTTGGCAGTGAGGACATGATGGTGCAGGGGAATCCAGTTTTGCATGAATTTCGATATGAGTATCAGTTTCAAAAACAAGAGAAATAATGATGTTAGGGTCTTTAATTCCGATTAATTCTGTGGTATTCTTAATAAGTCTCATAAGTTCTTCCTAATGATGGTTTGGTTGCTTTTCATTATAGTTCTTATGGGACTTTTTGTCTGCATTCAAAAAGCTCTATAATCTCTACAGTGGTTTTACCCACTACAGAAATTATAGAGCCTGTTACACCTTGTTATTGAATACTTACGAATAAATAGCCAATTTTTTAAAATTATTGACAAAAAAATATTATTGTCTTACAATAATATCGAAGAAAGAATTATTGTAAGGCAATAATTGAGGTGTTTAACATGAAAAAAATATTAAAAATAACAAGTCATCTCTTGTCTCTAATGAGGTATCCTGTTTGGGGAATAAATTTCCTGTTATTTTTAGGAATAGTAGGAGTTTTATTTGGGGGACAGAGAAGTCATTGGATGTTTACATTTGACTATGGTGATTCCATTATTGATGTTCCAATAATTTTTCCATTAGTTATTCTTATATTGTTGATTATAATTTTTGTTTTTATTATCCAGTTATTAAAAATTTGGAGTAAGTTGTTATTTGGTTTCAGTAAGGGTCAATTTTTTAGTGGTGAGAATCTTAAAAAATTAAAAAGATCGATGATATTTCTAGTTTTGGTGACTGCTATTCAATTATTGATTAATCTAATATTCAACTATTTAAGTGTAGAAAATGTTAGTGAAGTATTTGATTTTTCGTTGAAAAATTACGTGGTACATACTGTATTCATATTATTTAACGCTATATTGATTATCGTATTGGAAAAAGGAAAAAATATTCAAAAAGAAAATGAGGACTTTATTTAATGTAATGGATAAGATACAAATAAATTTAGAAAAGTTAATTAAAGAAAAGAAACTTACATCTAAAGAAGTTGCAAAAAGAATAAATATCACAGAGGCAAATCTATCAATTTTGAAAACGGGAAAAGCAAAAGGCATACGTTTCACTACACTCTTACGAATATGTAGAGCACTTGATTGTCAACCTGGTGATATTTTAGAGTATGTTAGGAGTGAAAACCATGAAGATTAAAAAAGTAATATTATGTATGATCTTTACTCTTGCAAGCATTATGCTAGTTTCATGTAGTATAAATGAAACAGTAAAAGATGTTACACAAGAAATAGAACAACAAATATCCAAAGATGATACAGATAATTTAGGTATAACTTATATTACGGAACAAAAAGAAGGGGAGACTCTAAAAGCATCATTTACTGATTTTGATGGGGTTATTTATGTAATTAGTACTAAAGAGAATATTGAGTCAATAAAGAATTCAGATTTTAGTTTGGATAATAAAAATTTCGAAGATGTTAAAACTGATTCCTACGATGATTTCAATATTCGTTATAAAAATAAAACTTATTTTTCGGTTAAAAAACTTGATATAGAGTCAAATAATATTACTTCATTAAAATTTAATTCAGATTATTCAAAGAGTATTTTATTAGTTTATAGAACAAAAAACTAGTTTGTAGTCATAACTAGGGGGGTAGTAGTACTATGGCGAATATTTCGCTTATAGTGCTTTTGTGTACGACGTCATGTCGTACATCTGTGGTGAAATTCCCACGGTTCACTTGTTACGGGCGAAACAAATAACCCAATAGAGACTCCTAAGTTTGACGATTGTGATCTTGAGGAGAGGGGAAGTGATAGCAAAATTGTGGCTCTACAAACAAAATCAGATATAGGTAGATGAGGAAATCTAAAGTGTTCTTGCCAAAGTTTAGTTGAGCAGTCGTATGCCGAACGACATGTACGGTGGTAGTAGAGGCGCTACAAGTTGGCCTCTACTCTATTTTAGTGATTTTAGTCCGTTTTATTCCGCAGGAGAAAAAAACACTAGGTGCTAGAGGTAATTGAAAAAGTCAGTCACAGCAAATATTATTCATATAATATTTGCTGTGAAGAAAAGTACAAACATAAAATCGAATGATAGACAATTTCTGAGTTTTATAGGAAATATATCATTCGGTTTTTACTAACTGAAATGCTAATGCTTTTACAATTTTCAGTTGACTAGGCAAGTGCTGACTGGTTTATAGCCTTTTACAAGATGCACGATTGATGGGTGGTTGTTATTTTTTTCTGGAAGAGACAGGAAAAATCAAAATCTTACTGATTTTCTCAAATTTTAACAATAAGAAATCATATGATATCAATTGACATCAATGTTTTTTAATAAAAGATTTAAAGCGATTTTGTTAATTATGTTAATATAGATTTTTGCCCCAAAATATCATGGCCAAATTATTAATGGACGATATAAAGCAAGTATCGGTCATAATAATTTGAGATTTGTGTGAACGAAAAGGTGTTATCATACATGAAGCTAATGCTTGTTCAGATTATATTCGCATATTAGTCAGTATATCATCCAAATTAAGTGTTTTAGGTTTTATGGGCTACTTAAAAGGTAAAAGTTGATTGATGATTTTTGGCAAATGTGTGAATTTTAAATACAAATAAGGGAACAGAAAATTTTGGTGTAGTGGTTACTTATTATGGTCGCAATCAAAAAGTGATTGCAGAATATATACAAAATCAATTGCAAGATGACAGGGTAGCTGACCAACTGACCTTGCTTGAGACAGTTGATCCGTTTACAAGCGAAGCAAATAAAAAAGTAGGATAGTGGTGCGCAAGGAAGCTACTTTGGGTGAGGTTGTGTCCTAGGTCGGTAAGAGTGACCTTTCTCGATATCTTTAGAATCTTGTCCATTTCTCAGAAACAGTCTTGGCTAAGAGATGTTTTTTGGGGTTATTTGGGCGTAATAGAACTTTTTTCAAAAATCATACCAAGGATAACTTTATAGACATGGGGTGCCGGTGCCTTATTGAGTGGGTGACAACCACCTTATCCTTTAGTAGAATGGGCCTCTTAACGCTCTTTGAAATAGCTGTAGGCGCTTATACTGCCCAATGTTTTTGAAAGTCGTTCTATATGGATATCCACTCTATCTGAAAGAGTTAAGTGTTTATATTTCATAGCTTCTTCTCTAGCAGAAAAGCTTCAGACTTGATACCACCACAAAACACGATTCATGTTAACTTCCGATTTTGAAGATAATGTGGAACTTAATATGAAAAATAACTCGATGAGGTAATTTTTTATTTTACTTTCCAAATTTAAAAAAGATATGATATAATATGTAAGAAGAAAGCGCTATCACTACCCTGAAATGAGGTGAAATTACTTTCCGATATGAAAATAATATTCAATAATTACAATATTCACTAACATATTGGGTATTCGATTTTTCTAATTTATTAAGTGAAATTAATTCTTTTACAATAGATTTATACAGAGTCACTTATTCTTAAATAATGAAGGAGAACAGAAATGAAAAATATCTTATCTTTACAACAACTTAAAGTAAAAGAAAATACTAAATTGATGGCTAAATCATCAAAAAGTATGAATTGTAAAAATAGTAGCCATGCTAGCTGGTTTGTTTGCTAGTCTCTAAAATTAAATTACTTTTCATTTTTTATCTTAGTTTTATAGGAGGAATCAAATGAAGAAAATACTATCTTTACAAACGTTGATTTCTACTGAAAAAGCAACGTTGTGCAATGCCTCCAATCTTAGTGTGACGTGTAAAAAACAAAGTTCAATTAGCTTGTTTTTATGTGTTAAAACTACGGATAAATAGCTGATTGCAATAAGACTTTGATTTATTGTTTAAGGTTGATTTAAAACTTAACAACTATAAAAATTGTAAATTAATTTTTATAGTTGTTTTTTTGTATTACCTCTAACCTTCGTACTAAGCTATTGCCTTCCAAATAAGAAGTGATAAGTACAATAAGAGTCCTTCCATTACTTTGGAGTCTTGGAGTGGTTTATCAACATCCCTTGAGGAAGATGACTTTTTGGAAGACAAACGTCAAGTAACCCTTGTTCAACCTGGAGAAACAAGTGTTAAAGCGTTTGGTATTGATATTTCCCTATCTGAAGTGAAGGTTTTAAGAGCCTCTTTTGGAAATAGCTTACAAAGTTGTTCGATGGCTGAAAACATGGATTTGGCTGTTCTGTCTGGTATCTTGAAAGCTAGGTAAAAGTGCGTTTTTCGCTCTAGAAAGGTCGCTAAACAGCCCTTGCTTTTGCCTCTGGAAGACACCACAGTATCGCTCTCCCAGTGACCAAAGGTCTCACGATTCCTGACCTCTTTAGGACGTTTGGCAATCGACGTACCAATCCTAAAGGTTCCACGTGTTTCTTTGGGTTGTCGAGTTTTTCCTTTACGACGAAGGACGCTTAAATCCAGATCAATCAAACCAGCATAGAGCCAGTTATAGATAGTTTTAAAAGCTACCATTGCCTTTTGTTCAAGCTGATAGCGGCCACAAATCTGTTCCGGCGATCAGGAGGATTTTAAACCGTCCTCAATTTCCTTTTTCAACTTTGGTGTCAAACGAGACTTCCGACCTTTTTGCTTAGCCCTGTGGTCATACTGTTCCTGTGCTAAGGCTGCGGAATAACCATTTTGGTATCGTCTTAACTCTCTTGAAATAGTAGACTTATGGACGCCAAGTTTATTTGTAATTTGGCAAGGTTTCAAACCTAATTCCAAGTAGGTTTCTATCTTTATTCGGTCGGTTATGGTAAGATGGGAGTAGCTCATAGTTTTTCCTCGGGTTCTGTTTGTGTGGTTACTTACAGTTTACACCAATGAAACGCTATGAGTTTTTTTGTTGCACTTGACTTGACAATTAGGGATTTTTCTTTAAATTCAATACGAAGTATAATAAGAACAGTTCAAATATTTATGTAGCTATTTTAAGTGATGGAGGTAAAGAAATTAAAATCAATGAACTTGATTCAAGTGCTAAAGACGATAATTATGTTTATAATTTCACTGGTAAAGCCGAATAGAACAGAAACTTTTTACTCTTATAATGCAAAAGAAGCCCTTAGAAGAAAAACTTCCGAGAGCTTCTTTTTTAGTCTGAGATTAACCATAGGTTAGTCTTTTTATTGTTCATTGAGCAATAGTTATAATCGCAATAAAACCAATGCTACATAAATACAACCTTACCAAAGATGGTGAAGTCGTCCTTTTCAGAAAGGGTATTTGGTACCTTGCTAGAATTTAGTGAGTTTAGAAGAATGTCACCATTATCTCTATTTTGACTCACCTTCATTACGTGGTACTGACACTTTAGCTGCACGATGCAGATATCGCCTGTTCGAAGGACGGAGTCTTTCATGACAAATATTACTTCATCATCGAAGAAACTAGGTTCCAAGGAATCACCAACAACCTTAAACGCAATATCATGTACCGGAATAGGAACAGGATAGTCAAGGCAGTCAACTGGAACCTCTGATAGTTCAAATCCATGTGCGTTGGCTCTAGCATAAATACTGACTCTTTTGGTTGGTCGTTCATCTTGTCCAACTAGTTGTTTTCTATGGTCTTTTTCTCTGATTTCTTTAGAGATATGCTGATTATCTAATCGTTTTTCCAGTATTTAAAGTGAGTTGGTTTAAGTCTAGTGTACCAGCTTACAGGCAAGATATTTGTTTAGAACAAAATAAAAACTAGGGGGGAACCCTAGTTAGCAGTAGACGTTCATACAAGAGTATTATGTAAATAAGAATGTTAGAGTGAAGTCTCTATGATAGAAGCTAATTAGAGACAAAGGGAAGATTAATTCATAGTTTGATGTATGTGTCTACTACTGAGATTATAACAGTGCGGTTAGAATTTTTCAACAAGTTTTGTTAAAAGTCAAATTCTCAACTTAGGTAAGATAACATTTCAGATTAAGCTAAAAATTTTTTGAGACAAGTAAAATTGTAATTAGGGATGCCTCAAAGCTGTTCATATTTAGTAATTTAACAGCATTTTAGATTCTGATGATGAATTGATAATTAAATTTAAGTGGCTAAATAATTACTATGCATATGAGAAAATAATATAATTAGATTGTATGACGATTGTCATTTAGATTATATTGTGCTATATTACTTCTTAGATAGTTTATCTATGTATCATCTCCCAAGGTAGATGGGTAAACTGTGGAATATTAATGCAGAAAAACGCAGGAGTTACTCTTGCGTGCATTAGGGAGGGATGTCGATTGTTTCTTGGTGAACAATTTTATTGAGCAAGTTGTGAATAACAACGATACTTAAATATTTAAAATAATTTCTTGAAGGATGAAAAATAACCTAATAGAAGAATATTTTGTCATAGTTGAAAGTTTATTTGAAAATAAAAAACAGCTCTTTTCACAATGGAAGGAGCCAGACTTTTATAGATAGCTTTTATTATATGGATTTGATATACTCTTATATGTAGAAAAGTGATAGACGGTGGCTTTCAATTATTAGAGAGGAGTGATGCCTATGGGCAAACATTCAAAATCTAGTAGAGAGGAGAGCCGTTTTGACAGCGTTCGAGATTGTGCAAACCATTCTAGGCTTTGGTAGTTTTACTATCGCTCTAATTGGATTATGCTACAAACTCTTTAAAGACGATGACAAAAAATAATCCGTCCCCACTTTTGGCGAAGTAAGACGGATTATTTTCGTTTAAAACTAGCCACCGTCTTTTAAACGGCTCTACATGGAAGTTGAGTGACTGCTCAACTTCTTTTTTTCTACCACAATTTTATCAGAATAAACAATTTAAGTCAATTCGAAATATACAGATATTGATAAACTGACAGTACCAATGATAAATGAGTATATAGAAAAAGTAGTAGTCCATGAAGCAACAGGGGGAAGAAAAGGAAAAGATAGAAAACAACAAGTCGATGTTTACTTTAATTTTATAGGCAACTGTCAAGTGCTATGAAAAGCGAGCATAGAAAAAATGACTTAAAAATGGTAAAATATTATTAGTTAATTTAGACTAACTTGCAATTAGCTTTCATCTTTAAGGAATAATGTGAAATGCTAAAAGCGGAGAGAGTTTAAAATTTGTTGTTGGGAAGAGTTTTGCTGGTGAGTGATAAGAGTAACAAAAAATTTTGGGATAAATTCGCCAAGTTGTATGCTCCTTTTATGAAGAAGGATAAAGGTGTTTATGATAAAGTTTGCGGATACATAAACCCCTATTTGAGTAAGGATATGAATGTACTTGAACTTGCTTGTGGTTCAGGTCAATTATCCTTTAACCTTTCAAAATATACGAAAAGTTGGATTGCAACTGATTTTTCTAAACAAATGATTTTTGAAGCAAGAAAACATGGAGAATACGAGAACCTTGTCTTTGAAATAGCTGATGCTACTTCATTGATTTATACAGATGAGAAATTTGATTGTGTAGTAATAGCTAATGCACTTCATATTATGCCCGAGCCTGACAAGGCAATGAAAGAAATATATAGGGTATTAAAACCTAATGGTACTTTGTTTGCTCCCACTTTTTTATGGAAAGAGGAAAAACAAAGTAAATTCAAAAAACGGCTGATGTCTATTGTAGGGTTTAAGATGTATAAAGAATGGGATAAAAAGCAATTTGAAGAATTTATCCATGAATATGGATTTTCAGTAGCTGAAATGAAATTGGTAAATGGAGGTCTTGCACCAGTTGGTGTAATGATTGCATATAAAAAGTAATATTAAATTATTATTTACAAAGTAATATGAATTTAAAAGCGGTAGTGTAAAATAAGTTGTGTACACTCAAAAAGCTCTATAATCTCTACAGTGGTTTTACCCACTACAGAAATTATAGAGCCGTAAAATGAAGGTACTTTCTTTTATTCCTGTAAGTTAGATACTTGCAGTTTATGGCAACTCCATTGGGGTTGCCTTTTTACTTATTGATTATGTAATCAAAATGAATCATTATGACTAACCTTACATAAGTACAATCTTGCCAAAAATGCTGAAATCATCCTTTTCTGACAAGGTGATAGGTGCCTCGTTAGAATTTAACGAGTTAAGAAGAATGTCACCATTATCTATATTTTGACTTACCTTCATTACGTGGTACTTACTCTTTAGCTGCACGATGCAGATATCACCTGTTCGAAGGATGGAGTCTTTCATGACAAACATTACTTCATCATCGAAGAAACTAGGTTCCAAGGAATCACCAACAACCTTAAACGCAATATCATGTACCGGAATAGGAACAGGGTAGTCGAGACAGTCAACTGGGACCTCTGATACTTCAAACCCTTGTGCATCTACTTTAGCATAAATACTAACTCTTTTGGTTGGTCGTTGATCTTGTTTAACTATTTGTTTTCTATGGTCATTTTCTTTGATTTCTTTAGAGATATGCTGATTATCTAATCGATTTTCTATGAAATCAACAGTCGCGTCTTGGTTTCCTTCATCAAGCTCCTTAAACATTTCCTCTACTTGCTCTTGCTTATTGTCGTTAATTGGTGGGTAAGCATACTTGCTTGGTGAGTCCGATAATCCTAGTAAGTAGTCTGACGTCACCCCAAATAATCCAACTAACTTCACAAGATCTTTAAATGTAGGGGCATTACTTCCATTTTCCCACTTTCCAACAGTTTGTTGTGTTTTCCCTATTTTGGCACTAAATTCCTTTTTAGTCCAACCTCTAGCTTGTCGGAGTTTAATTAATCGGTCAGTAAACATTTCCCCCATTAAATTATTACTATCCTTACACTCTTTCATGTATTATCCCTATAACATCTTCCTAAAAAAATTATAATTTTTTATAATCAAAATTATTATAGCAGTTTTAGAAACAATAAACAAATGTAGAAATAACAGTATTCAAAAGACTTTATAGACTGTATAAAATAGCTATATAAGACTGAGTCACACTGAATGAAAATGAAATAATTACTAATTTAACACTAAGTTATAATTAAAACAAACCCACGTTTTAGTAGAAAATCATAGCTTTTTAGTTAAAGTAATATGAGTTAGGTGTAATTTAATTATAAAATTTTCTTGATTGTTTGCCATAAAAATAGTAAAATCATTTCAGGACTATATTGATTAGGCAGGTTATATATATACATGGGAAATATTATTTCAGAATTGAGACGACGAAAGAAGCTCTCAAAGAAAGCGTTAGCTCATAATCTTAATGTTGATGCAGGGACTATCGACAAATGGGAAAATGGAGCTAATATTCGTATGGAAAACGTTGTAGCCTTAGCTGAATACTTTGGTGTTTCTACTGACGATATTTTAGGAATAAGATAGCACTAATTACTAATCTTTGGCATCTAAAATATTACGCAGCGTTTTATGATGGAAGATAAGGGAGGGACAATGACAACAGCAATCACGAACCCTAAAAAAATCACTTTAGAAGACCTAGAAGAAAAGCTAGAATCGTTCATCCAGGTATTTAATGATGACCTATGCCGAACCATTATTGAGTATATGATTGACTCGGAAGGGCCATTTGCAATTACTCGATATAAGAAATTTGGATCACCGTGGTTTTATCAGGCAACCAGAGATATTTCTGATAAACTCTGGAGAAAACTAATCGAAGAGGGAAAATCAGAGACTGAAGCTAAAGCCATAGCTAAAGACGTGATATCAACGTACTATCAATATATGTTATTTGATATGTTACTTGCGGGACAAAATAAGCTAGCTTCTAAAGAAGTCCAAGTCAGGATCTCCAGTTTGACAAATAACCGGCAACAAAATGAAGTAAAAAAATTAGCCTTCATGAAAGGTTGCAGGGAATACATTCAGAATTTACCATTGAAGACACTCACTAATTACATTCCTCTAGCCGAATTGTTTAAATATGCTGGTGTCGGAGAAGTTCCAGATTTAGCTAAAATCTTCAGCTTACTTGATTCCAGTGAAGCGGGATGTTTGAAAAAAGTCGGAGAAGTTATCCATTTTGACGATGCTGCAGTAGATGAAGTGATTGAAAAAAGATTTTTAAGGAGTTCTCAACTTCGTTTCTCTAGCGGTAAACTATTGTACAACTCAGAAAGTGTTGTGTTTAAGTAGATTTTAGAATTAAATATAGAATGAATAAAGGGGAAAAGGATATAAAAACATATCCTTTTTTTGTGTCTTCATAAACAAGGTGGGTGTCACTGGGTTATAGAAGGTATATGAGTTTTAGTATAATGGTTCCAAAAAATTGAAGAGAAGGACTAGACAAATGACAAGAATACCAGGTAATAAAAAATGGTTACAAAATATTGCTAAGAAAATCAATCTTCCACTTTATCCGAAGAAAAAATTTAATGGGGAAGAAGTCACACTCTTGCCTGATGGGACAGTCCGATTATCTGAAACAGGAGAAAAGCCTTCTGCTGAAGCACTGGAAGCCTATCAAGACTTCGTTAAGAAATTCAATGAAAGACTACGCCGTTTTGGGGTAAGAACAATCGATGGAAAAGCAACATTGAATACTGTCTCTCGATTTTCGGACGACTATTATAAGAAGTATGCCTCGACACCATTACTGAAACAAGTTTACCCAAACAATGACTTTCCTTTCCATTTGCAACTTCAAGAAGATTACATCATTCAAATCAACTATAGTCAAGAAACGGATTATGAGTTAATTAGTAAGCAACTAAACCAGTTAGATATGGATATCCTACTATTTATAGCTACTTTCCGAAATGTTCAACTACTACAAATTTCAAGGGAGTTTGGTTTACCGATTCCTAAAATCAAACCACATCTCAAACGACTCAGAGAGTTTTACTTAGTTCAAGAGTGGGAGTTCGAACGTGAAGATACTCCAGGGGCTCTTGCGACAAGCTATTCTATTTACAGTCATGGAACAATGTTGCTCTTACTAGCAAATAAGATCACTAGAAACTTCACTTATAAATGGAAAGATATCCTTCGGGAAGAAGATAACTACTCTCCTATTCGATACTGGAAGGTCGTAGATGCCTATCAGAACTTCAAATTTAATCAAAACTATGCCTATTTTGTTCCTACGTCAAACCTGGAGAAGTTCACGTATACAGTGACAAAGACACAAGAAAAGAGTGAGGGGACAAGTCCTCTTTCTGGTATGGAGAAACGAAAATCAGAATTACAATCCAAAAAGGCGAAGAAGAAAGAGCGTACGTATACAGTCCATGTTCCTAGATATCTTTTTATCGGTCAGTTAGCTCTCAATAAAAAGGAAGATGACGGTACAAAGAATCTTTTTGATGTGTATCCTTATATTACTAACGTTGGTGATACCAGCGATCTTGATAAATTGCTCAATGTCTTTAAACACTTTGGACGTTTCGAGGAGGGTTTAGATGAAGAAGGCAACAAACGTTATCTACTGATTATCGTTGATAATTTTGACGACATTCAAGAAATTGAAGACAAGTATATGCTTATTGAAAATGGTGGCTATAAGAACCTTAATAACATTATTTTCCTCAACCTAGAGCTTGCTGCTGAAGAAGGAATTGACAAGTCTCTTGTTGTTATCAGAAGTCAAAATACAACTGATGGTAGTCGCGTGGCTAAATACATGCCTTTTAGAATGAATGAAGCGTTTAATGAGCGTCCACTAATCAAAGACTCTGAACTAGAAGAGTTAAATCAAGAAGAAGGTGATACTGATGCTTAATATCTATATTGATCCCTACGTCCTATCTCCTTTTGAAGCCTCTCCCTTTTTTCATAAGCTGACTAACTTTGCAAAATCTAAAGACCACAGAGTCGCTATTATGGGGTTTAAGTCCCATATCTCTTGGAATGCTCTATCGTATTTAGAAGATAAAGCTAAGATTACGATTACCCACAATCAAGCAGACCTAGAGGATGAGAAAAAACATGCCGTTCTGCTAGCGGGCTATTTAAAAAAGGATATTGAGTTAGTCACGTCTCCAACAAGCCACATTACAGACATCTTTCTCTTTGATGAGCAGGCTCAGATGGATACGAATACTTTGTCTCAGCTACTCAGCAAGGTCCCTTACGTACATTACCTATCAACAGAGCATTTTTTCCATTCTCCTCACGTCAATAATTTCCCTAAGAACAGGCCATTTATTTTCAATACCCAACTTTTCCGAGACATGAGAAATATTTATTTTGCTAACAGTTTAGTAGAGGGACACGATTCTTTATTTGAGTGTTTAGCTAAAAATGATATTACCCAACAATCTTTTTTTGGTAGCAACAACTATATCTATATACCAGGTCATAATGGAAAAGAAGAAGCACGTGCTAAGGTTATTATGAACGTCACAAAAATTGAAGATTTGACGGTTGAAAGCATAAAACCTTTAGAGCCAGTATCAGCCACTGCAGAACCTCAACAAAGTATGAAAGAGCTACGTTTAGACGAAATTGAAGAACGTCTTAAGCAGAAAATGAAAAGCTCAGATACAATTAAAAACAATGAAAATTCAAGTGAGGTCTTGAAAATTACTTCTGAAACCCTTACAATGATAAGGAAGGTAATGGATTGTATTGGGAGGATGGAAAATAGTTTAAATGCTAAGATGACTGAACAAACTGACGACAACAATAAACTTGATTCAGATTTTGATCCATTATACGCCTTCAGGGCCCAACATGATAAAATAGGGGAAGATTAAACAATATTAAAGGGTTGAAGGAGATAAAAATGGCCGATGAAGTAATGACTAAAAAAAACATTTACTTAGTGTCAGACGTTGACAAAGCCAGGGAACTTGAGGCATACATCGTAAGTACTAAAGATGGTATGGAAGTCTTCGGACTTATTGGTTGTGATGAGCTTGAGGAATTAACAGATGCTCAACGAGATTTTGTGCAGAGCGACGAAGCGATGCAATTCAAAAGTAACTAAGCAAAGACCTTTATGAAAATAAACTACAAATAGATTATTTTTCTGAAGACTATATCTGATTTGAAGAGGATTTTCAACGTTATTCAGCATTGAATATTCCGTTAACATTTCTGATTGATGATATTTTGATAACTATGGCCATGAACCAGATAAATTATTTTTACTTTGAGATTTCAGTTATAAAATCAAGGAAGAATATTAGAATGTTTCGGTACAGAGGAGAGACGTTAAAAATTTAAAGTTCTACATATTGTGTCTTATAAGTGTTTACCAACACAATATATAGGGGCTTGACAAGTATGATATAATAAAAATAGATATTGGAGGTTGTATGGAAAAAGTTCCAGAAGTGGTTTGGGAACGATTAACTGATTTTTTTGGTTTTAGTATGCCACTAGGTGTCGTTATTATTCTCTTTATTATGGGGGTAGTTTTTTACATGAATTCTTCTTCTAGTTTAAGAAAGAGTTCTAAGGCCTTATCGGAACACTATAACGGATTATTTCAAAATATGACCACCAGTAACGAACAGCTACAGAAACAAAACCAACAGTTGAGTGAACAATTAGAGCAATCTCAAGCTAGAAATGAAAAACTCGAGGATAAGATAGTAGCAATGCTTGAAAGGACAGAGTAGGGAGGAAAATATTATGGTTATCGCTATTTTCTTTACAGTGCTATCAATCTTAACGTTTGTTTTTTTGACAGAGAAAAGAAAGAATCAGCAAACGACTTTTGAAATTTTGGGACAGCTACATGACTCATATCTAACATATTATTTAATTCAAAATAAGGAATTAGCCGACACCCATCCTACTTTTTATGGGATAGTAAAATCCTTTAAAAATATTGATTTTAGTAAGACAGAGATCCTTAAAAAATCAATGAGACGTGTCGGAGAAGATGATAGTACGATTTCTGAACTATTGAAAAATGAAATGATTGACATTGCAGAAAATGGTGATACATCAGCCAAGGCTTTGCTAGGTTGGTATGTAACAACATGCCGTACCATTGATGAAGTAATCTCTGAACCAAGTTTCGAACTTAAATTTAAAGATAATATTGGAGAAATCGTTATTCAACCGCAGAATATAAGTCGCAGTGATGTATCAGCATCTAGTAATCTTTGTGTAGCATAATTGTGGCTCTTTGTCAACTGTAGTGGGTGACGAAAAGCTAACATCTAGAGAGGACCTGATAGGTCTTCTCTTTTTTTATGTTCAGAGTGATTAAGATCCGCTTCCTAAAGTTGATGAAGTTTCTAAAACCAAATCCTAGACGTTTGATGTCTTTGATCAACTTGTTAGTCGCTTCAAGTTTTGCATTTGAATAGTCCGTTTCTAGTGCGTTTTTGATGTATTGCTTGTGTCTAAGAAAAGTCCTAAAGACAGTTTGAAAATAATGATTAACCTTGCTCCTATTTTCCTCTATCAGCTCAAAGAACTCAGCTACTCTCTTCTCCTGAAAATGAAAAAGTAAGATCTGATAAAGTGTATAGTAGTCGGTAAGCTCTTCTGAAAAGTCTAGTGTTTTCCCAACAACTTCATGTGGACTTAAGGTTTGGTGGAATGTCTTTGAATAAAAAGAGTTGAGAGATAACTTACGGCTGTCCTTTTGGAAGAGTCGCCAATGATTTTTCAAGGCTCGATAGGGTAGTGACTTCTTATCGAACTGGTTCATAATCGCAATTCTTGTCTTTAAAAAGGCACGACCAAGGTGCTGGATAATGTGGAAACGATCAAGAACGATTTTAGCGTTTGGAAAAAGTCTTTTGGCAAGTGGAATATAAGCTCCAGACATATCCATCGTGATAAACTGCACCTGTTGGCGAGCTTTTAATGGATACTTTAAAAAGTAGTTTCGTATAGAGGTTTGGCGACGATTATCAAGGATGGTTATGAGTTCGTTTGTCTCATAATTCTGCGCCACAAAAGCCAATTCCCCTTTCTTGAACCCAAACTCATCCCAGGACATAACAGCTGGAAGTTTGTCATAATGTTCTTTGAAAGTGAACTGGTCAAGCTTACGATAGACAGTGGACGTCGACACACGAAGTCTTCTGGCAATATCAGTTAGTGAGACCTTCTCAGTTAGGAGTTGTGCAACCTTTTGTCGGACTAGATTGGAGATTTGGCAGTTTTTCTCAACGATTGATGTCTCAGCTACCGTGACTCGTCTACAACTTTTACACTGAAAGCGACGTTTCTTCAGACGTAGTAGTGTTGGAGTTCCCGTTTGCTCGAGAAGAGGGATTTTAGAAGGCTTTTGAAAGTCATATTTGATCATCTTTCCTTGGCAGTGAGGACATGATGGTGCAGGGTAATCAAGTTTTGCTTGAATCTCTATATGAGTGTCAGTTTCAAAAACAAGTGAAATCTTGATATTTTGGTCTTTAATTCCGATTAATTCTGTGGTATTCTTAATAAGTCTCATAAGTTCTTCCTAATGATGGTTTGGTCGCTTTTCATTATAGTTCTTATGGGACTTTTTGTGTACACTTAAAAAGCTCTATAATCTCTACAGTGGTTTTACCCACTACAGAAATTATAGAGCCATAATTGTCTGTTGAGCCTATTTTAACGGCTCTTTTTTTGGCTCTCAGATACATGCCTAGCTCCAGATAAACTTACAATTTAAAAAGCTGCTGACGTCTATTCGGAAAACAGTTATTTGTTGAATACACATGTTAGCTATGATAAACTACTACTAACAAGAAAATTGTTAGATTTGAGGCTAATATGAAACAAGAAACACTAATGAAAAATATAAACGAGTTGCTTGAGATTATGCCTTGGTATGTTAAGGAATATTATCAAGCAAAGCTCGTTATTCCATATAGCTATAAGACACTGTATGAGTACTTAAAGGAATATAGACGATTTTTTGAATGGTTGATTAGTGATCATGAGAAATTGGGTGAAACTGTACGATATGCAGATTATGATACGATTGCCGATGTTCATATTGATGAGCTGGCCCATTTACCAAAGTCTGTTATCGAAGCCTATTTTGTCTATCTTCGTGAAAATACTGAGCGTCGTTCAATCTCTGAAGTCAGCATTGTTCGGACTAAGGATGCTCTCTCAAGTTTGTTTAAGTATCTTACTCAAGAGACTGAGGATGACGAGGGTGAGCCTTATTTTTACCGAAATGTCATGGTTAAGGTCAAAATCAAGAAACCTAAAGATACCTTGGCAAGTCGTGCTGATAACATGAAAGAAAAACTCTTTTTAAATGATACACAGTCTTTCTTGGACTATATCGATAATGAGCATGAAAAGAAAATCTCAAAACGTGCCCAGGTATCCTTTGTCAAAAATAAAGAGCGTGATCTTGCTGTCATAGCACTTCTACTCTCTACTGGAGTCCGGTTATCTGAATTAGTGAACCTAGATATGCAAGATGTCAATCTAGCCACAAGAACAATTACAGTCATTCGAAAAGGTGGGAAAAAGGACGTTGTAAATATCGCTCCATTTGGACTACCTTATATCGAGCGATACTTAGAAATTAGGAAGGGACGCTACTCAGCAAGTGATTCAGATAAAGCATTCTTCTTAACAACTCAGAATAAAGTGCCTGCAAGGCTTGGAACACGTTCTGTCGAGCTATTGGTGAAGAAGTTATCTACCGCCTATGGTAAACCCACTACTCCTCACAAATTGCGACACACACTTGCGACACGTCTATATGAGCAAACAAAAGACAGCCTCCTAGTCTCCCAACAATTGGGACACAAGGGGACTGCAATGGTAGAGGTATATGCACACGTAGCTGCAGAGACAACTAAGGAAGCTTTGAGTGATTTATAAATCATTTAATGGTTAATACATTATACACGATATATAGTTAATAGATAAACTATGTATATGGTAATGAAGACTATAAATTGTTAACACGGTTTATGATAAGTTAGAAAAAACGAGGAATCTTCTTAAATAAGAGTAGATTCCTCGTTTTTCGTTATTATTTAAAATTTAAAGACGACTGTTTCAATGGTCTCGTTCTTTAAGTTTGCCTCTAGTCATTGTTTATTATGAACGTCTGTGACGCCCTTTATAAACGAAGCTTGTCAAACCAAGTCCTACCAAAACCATACCTAGCATACCAACTTTAGAGTTTGTATCTCCTGTTTTTGGTAAATCGTGACTTGTCAATTTTCCATCAGCTTCCGATTTAATTCCTGCATTACGTGTTTGTGTAAATGGAGAAGTGACAGAATTCATGGAATGAATGTTTTTTGAAGGCACTAGACTTGTAGCAGGTGTTGTGCTGACCGCAGGTGCTTCACTTGTAGCAGGTGTTGTGCTAACTGCAGGTGCTTCACTTGTAGCAGGTGTTGTGCTAACTGCAGGTGCTTCACTAGTAGCAGGTGTTGTGCTAACCGCAGGTGCTTCACTTGTAGCAGGTGTTGTGCTGACCGCAGGTGCTTCACTTGTAGCAGGTGTTGTGCTAACTGCAGGTGCTTCACTTGTAGCAGGTGTTGTGCTAACTGCAGGTGCTTCACTAGTAGCAGGTGTTGTGCTAACTGCAGGTGCTTCACTAGTAGCAGGCGTTGTGCTGACTGCAGGTGCTTCACTTACTGAATTAGGGTTAGTTCTATAATAACGATAATATAGGGCATCATCCTCATAGTTGGCATGGCCAAATAACCCTGGTTCTTCCGTTGTGATAATATCTCCAACCGAATACTTCTTACCATTAGATCCAGTAATTGTGTAGTATGGGTACCCTTCCAGCTCGTCACCTGGCATTACAGTATATCCTTTAGGGGTAACTACGTTACCAGTGAGCCAGCTGATTGTAGGGTCATCTGATGCTGAATAATTAAGGTATAACATGCGATTAAGACTAGGATCGTTATCAGATATTGGATTTTCACTAGTAGCCGGCGTTGTGCTAACCGCAGGCGCCTCACTAGTAGCCGGCGTTGTGCTGTTCGCAGGTGCTTCACTTGTATTATCAGAGTTTAGAGGATAATAGTAGTAATATAGTCTATTATCTTCCTCGTTCTTGTGATTTACTAAAGGATCATTGACAGTTATAATATCGCCGACATTGTAATGTTTGCCGGTGTCATCGAATACGTCATAATGACTATATGTTCCAGGGTTACGAAAGTTCTCATCTACAACGTATGGTTCGCTAGGTTTAATAACCCGACCTGACATACTACCACTATCAGGTTTATCGGGATAATCTGCCGAATAAACATAGAACATACGCCAATCATTATAGTTAGCATCACTAGCTGTTTCTTCAGCATATACCTTTGTAGATGACTGACCGAATTGAGTTTGCACAGCAGTTGCAAGAGTAATTGCTGCAACTAAAACAATTCCATATTTAGAAAACTTATTAATAGACAAAATAAACCTCCAGGGCAACATTATATAATTTTTAGAAATATAAATTATCACACTTAATATATCAGAAAAATAAATAAAGTCAATGTTTTTTTAAAAAAACTTTGACTTTTTACTCATTCTCAGTAAATTATTTTTCTAACTTCTTAGAGTTGGTGCAATTTGAAGGATATTATCGAGTTGAACTAATCTATACCCTTCACTAGTCTTTATTGATATTTCCTTACGAGACAGTTCTCTCACTTCACCAAATAAAGTAATTTTATTATCACGATGTTTGATAGTGAATTGCCCTTTAAGTTGGTTGGCATAGAGTTGAGAAAGTAATAAGAGTTTTTGAGGTTTACTTAAGTCTGTTGTGAAGTCAACACGATATTTAGCAGCATGTAATGATGAGGTATGCTCGGACAGAAAGAATCCCATCCACTTTTGCATCCCTGGATCCTGGTATTCTCTTGCTGCTTGAAATGGTAAATAAGAACGATCAATCATTTTAAACCATCCAATCCTCCAGCAGAATGTCCTCCGATGAGCCTACTTCTGGCAATACTTCTTGATGCCCCGTCAAGTGCATTAGCTTTTAGCAGAGAGGTAAAGCCAAATTGGTCTCTGATAGAATCTATTGCTGTCTGGAGCCTTTCTTCTTTTTCAATTTGTTCGACATCATCGAATAGTGAGATTAATCCAAAAGATTCATCTACAAACCCAGAATAATTAACCGCTACACTTCGGATTGCCCCTGAAGTGTATTTATTATGGAATAATTTCAACACATAGTTTGTCAGCATGTCGGTGTTATTCGTTGGTTCAATTTTCATTTGGGTATTGATAGAACGCTTGTTCTCATGCTTAGAGTAGCCAAGGTGTATTGAAACAACAGTCGCTTTCTTGCCTATCTTTCTCAGTCGGATAGCAACTTGTTCGGCCATCTCTCTAAGGACAATTTCAATATCTCGTTGTCTAAAATAGTCTCTAGGGAGAACCTGGGAGTTGCCTAGACCTTTTGATTTTGGTTTATAGGGTTTATGAACGTTACTTTCATCAATACCATTAGCATGAAACCATAAACGAAGGCCCGCTTCTCCTAGTTCTTTCTTCAAGATATCTGGGTTAGCATTTGCCAAGTCTTTGATTGAGTGGATATCTAACGTGTTGAAGCGTTTCTCCATTCTTTTACCTATACCCCAGAAATCAGTCATCTTAGGAATAGACCAGACCTTATTCTCCACATCCTCATAGGACCAGTTAGCTCTCATGGTTGAAGTTTTCTTTGCTTCATTATCAAGTGCTAGTTTAGCTAGTAAAGGGTTAGCATTGGACATACCAACGGTTGAATAGATGCCAGTTTGTCTCCAGATGTCCCTTTGGATCCTCGCAGAAATAAGGTCGAGCTTTTGCTTTCGAGATAACTGCTTATCTGGAACGAAGTAATTAAGAGAACTAGACAGGTCGATAAAACCCTCGTCTATAGAATAAGGGTAAATATCATTTGGGCTACCATAGTTTTGAAAAATGCCTTGGATTTCCATATTAACTGAGATATATTCGTCCATTCTAGGAGGAACGATGAAAGTCACTTTTGCCCAATCTTCAATGAATCTCACGTATTCTGGATCTGTTCTCAGTCCTTGTCTCTTGGCATTGTAATACGAGAACCTTCTTGTTTGAACATCAAAAGGGAGATCGTATGCTCTTCCAACATTTGATTTTCCAAACACTTTCTTAAATATCGGTGAAGAAGCAAGGATAAGACCTGCAGAGTTATCAGCTCTACTCATAACACATAAAGAAGTCTTTAAAGGATGTAGTCCTCTCTCAACACATTCGACGCTAGCGTAAAACGACTTCATATCGATAAAAGCGATATCGCTTCTTGGTTCTCTTGAATAATCAAAATATCCCATGTGCCACCTCTTTTGTTAGTTTATAAGCTAACAAAAAGTATAGACTATTTTGGTGAGGTTTTCAAGTGTTACAACGTTGCCAATAGTCTTTGAGAGTAAAAAAACACCAATAACTATGTAATTGGCGTTTTCAGTGGTCTTCTGATTCTTTTTAAAAAGAGTATAGTGTTATAAGGAACTTATTCAGAACTTCCTGTTGATGATGATGGCTCGGTAGTAGCATGATAGTTATTTGCCTCGTCAACCATATCTTGCATATAAACACCCAAGAGTCTGTTATAACCATTTTCATCAAAATTACTATGAAATTCAGGATTTACACTTGTTTCTTTTGATGATTCGGGAACTCCAGCATCTTGTTGTTGAGCAGGTGTTGTTGGGGCACTTCCGGCTACCGTATTGGTGTTACTCTGAGCTGATTCACTAACTGTTGTTTGAGTAGAGCTTGAACTAGACGATGATGATGGTTGCGTAGAGGATGAGGTTTCCGTTTTTGAGGAGTTTTTGCTTGTGCTATCATCTTTAATCTCAATTAACTTCTCATATATCTTTTGCGTCAAAGCATTTTGTTGAGAGGCCGTTAATGATGCTGCGACACGAATAACAACCGTTCCATAAACATAGTGTGAACCAGGGTTAATGACAGTTGGAAGGCCATCGAAAGCACTTAAATAGTCATTTCGTTTTTTGGCATCTTCTACCGTTTTATAAACCTCTACGCATCCCCCTGCATCCGTACCTTTTGCTACTAAATCAGCACCAGCAACTGGATTAGTCACTTCATTGTCAGAGAAATAAACTGCTGCCGTATAACTTCCTTGTTTGTTTAAGCCTTGGTTTGGATCATTATCTTCTGTAGCTGACTGAACATCTGAAATCGTATCAATTTCCTTAAGACGACTTTCCACAAATGTATTGGAAGGATTTGTAATTTGTTTTAACTGCTTAACACTTGTTGAATACTTCTGGTTTTTATCTTGAAGTTCTTTTATCTCTGTTGTGTAGTTAATTGGTTTTTTTAGTGATTTAACTTGTTTATTGATGTCGCTTGTTTTCTTTTTAATTTTAGGAATTACTTGTTTCTTCTTTTCAGCAGTTGAGACTTCGTTTTTTAACTCAACCGTCAGCTTTTCGTCTAAGGGTTTATCTTTACTACTAAGTAGTTTCTTAGATACTTTGATTGTTTCCTCTAAGCTACGGTTTTCTTTTTGAATTTTGGCTGTTACTTCATTAAATGACTGTACCGCTCTTTGATGTGGTGAAATTGCAAGTACATAGTACCCTATACCGAAACAAAATAGTGCGATAAGAGAAATTATGGCACTTTTCTTTGTACTAATTCTTTTCATAAAATCAAATTTCATTTTCAATCTCCAAAAATCAAGTCTTCAGTATCCCAGATAGTTAACAGGGACTTCCTATTAAGTATTCTGTTTTTATTATACTTAAATATTCTCATATTTTAAAGTAGTCTTTTGATTATTATTCAAGAAAATTACTAGAGTTGTGAAGTGAAGTGTTGCGCGTGGTATATGATTCAATACAAAAAGGATAGCATATAGTGATGCTATCCTCAGAATGATGAATTGTACCGTTTCCATCAACCTGTGGGGAAACAATATACTTATGGTAAAGGGATGAAACAGTTATCCGAAGTAGAACAGTTACGTTTGCAGGTAGAATTACTAAAAAAGTATCAGAGCTTGGTAAGAGAATCTAAAAAGTAAGTCTTATAATCTCGTCGTTCTACAACCCTTATGCTTTGACCCTAATCAATTGATTAGTTTTTCTTACGTTTGCGACCAGCAAATCCAAGAAGGCCAAGAAGACCAATACCTGCAACACTTGCAATAATACCGCCATTATCACCTGTTTCTGGAAGTGTGTGACCATGTCCGGCTTTAACAGCTACTGCGGTAGCTTCTGCTACAGTGTTGACTGTTTGTTCTTGTGTCTTGTTGAATTTAGATACTGATACTGGTGCTGCTTCGACTTGACTGCTTACCACTTTCGGTGCCACAACATCGTCATATTTAGCTTTTGCACCTTGATTTGGTTTTACAACGTCAGTTTCTGGCTTAGTATTGTCAGTTTTACCAGATTCAGGTTTAGTATCAGGTGTCACAATATTACCTTTTTTAGCGTCATCTAACGCTTTTTGAACTTCATATTTAGTCAACACGGTTTCATATTCTGATTTAGCTGATGCATATTTGCTACGAGCGTCTGTAAGTTTAGCTTGTTCAGCGGCAAGTTTAGCTTGAGCGTTGACAAGTTTAACTTGAGCGGCTGCAAGTTTAACTTGAGCGGCTGCAAGTTTAGCTTGTGCATTTTCCAACTCAGATTTATGAGCTTTAGCAGCTTCTACTGCAGATTTTGCGTTGTTAAGAGCTTTTTGAGCAGCAACAACATCATTGTTTGCTTTTTCAGCCGATGATTTAAGATCTGCTAATTTAGCTTGTTCAGTTGCAAGTGCAACCATTGCATCATCAGCTTTTTCTTTTGCAACTTTAGCATCTTCTTTTGCTTGTGCAAGCGCTTGGGCTTTAGTTGCTTCTTCAGCTGTTACGGATGCAAGCACAACTTTAGCCACTGCAAGTTTACCTTCAGCTTCTGTTAACTTAGCTTGAGCAGCTCTCAATTCAGCTTCTGCTTTTGGTGTTTGACGTTCACGTGATTCAAGCTCTGCTACTTTTGCTTTGGCGTCATCGACAGCCTTTTGAGCCGTTGTGACTGCTGTTTTGGCTACGGTAACATCTTCTTGAGCAGCTTTCAACGCAACACCTGCAGTTGTTTGTTTCAATACTACTTTATTGTATGCATCTACACTTGGCTCAAAGTTTGCTCGACCGGCTGACAATACATCATATACATGACCACCCCAAATGTCTTGTGCAAATTTAGCTTCATGCAAGCTTGAAGTTGTAGTTACAACATTGAATTCTGCTGGAACTTCAATAAACGAATTACTGTTGTCTTGTAGGTACATTGAAATACCTTGTTGGTCGTAGTCCGTCAAACTAGCTGTATGACTATAATAATTTGTCCCATCATCCACTGTGAATAAAAATACAGCTTCACGAACACCCTCTAGAATTTCGCTTAATGTTGCATAATGAGATCGTTTGTATGCCAAATCACCTGAAAACGGTTTGAAGTGACGTTGATTTGTTAAGTTTTCTCTAACATACAAGTGCTCCAATTCGGGTTTTTTTGTTGAAAGCTCAATTGAGTAGTCAGATCCCGTTTCATCAGTGTTATCACGTAATGCGTTGTATTTCACCGCACGTGCTTTTGCAAGATCCATCATTAAAGTGTTTACTGTTGCATCTGGTAAACCTAGTGCACGACGAAAGGCATTAACTTGGTCTACAAAATATTGGTTTACAATATTGTTCACGTTTTCCGGGAGATTTTCGACATCATATTGAGTATTATCAGCTACTGTGATTGTGTCTGGATAAAAGTAATTACAAATCCCATTATCGTTTGCGTCGTAATGGATATCACCATCATAAACATGTACGATTTTATTATATTGGTTAATGATGTTGAAATCTGTTTTGATTGGAAGCGCGTTATAAATTGCAAGAGCTTCATCAGCTGCTTTCACACGGTCTTCACCTTTAGCATTCACCCATTTCTTCAATGCATTCAAGTATTCTTCTGGAATATTGACTTTTGATTCCCATGTCGCTAATGGCTTGACAGCGTCTGCAGCCGCTTTTGCTTGGTCAAAGGCTGTTTGTGCTTGACTTACGACAGTTTCTTTAGCTGTTACAGTTTGTTTTGCATCTTTAACACCTTGTTCAGCTGTTGATACGGAACCGTTTGCATCTGAAATTGCTTGGTCAAGTTTTGAATCTGCCTTTTTAGCTGTTTCAAGGTTTGTTTCAGCTGTTTTCACATCTGATTTAGCTCGTACTACAGTTGCTTCTGCCACTGTTACATTATCTTGAGCTGTTGATACATCTGTTGATTCTTTTGCAAGAGCATCTACTTTTGCTTGAGCAGCGTCACTTTTAGCTTGTGCCTTATCTGCAGCCGCTTGAGCGTCTGATACAACAGCTTTTTGGTTTGTCACAGTCGTTTGAGCGTTTGTAGCGGTAGCTTGTGCGTCAGTTACTGCCTTTTCTGCAACAGGTACGTGACTGTCAGCTGTTGTGATCGCATTAGTAGCTTGAGCAATGGCTTCAGGTGTCGCTTGTGCTGCTGTTGCTTGTGCGTCAGTCACTTGACTTTGAGCAGCATTCACTTGATTTTGAGCGTCATTTACTTGATTTTGAGCCAAACCAGTTGCTGATTCTTGAATAACAGCGGCTGTTTCAGCTTTTTCCATATTTTGTTTCGCATCTGATACTTGTTGTTCAGTAACGGTTGATTGAGCTTGTGTTTCAGATACAGCATTTGTGTCTGGTGTAGTTACTGTTACTTCATCAGCATTTACAACACCTGTTGCACAAGCCGCAGCTACAATTGCAGCAGTACCAGCGATAAATTTCATTTTGTTGTTTGTTTCTTTCATAAGTGTTATCCCTCAATAAAATAATTTGTTTTCAAAAATAATAAGGGGTTCCGAGGTTTAACCCCGTATTCGCGCCCGCATAGGCTGGCGTGAAATTAACCCTGGATGAATAATTATTTACAACTATTAGAATTTTACTCCCGAAATTTAAGGGTGTCAAGTATTTTTTGAAAATTTAAACCATTATTTCGAGTTAATAAATTCTTTTAAAATAAGGTTTTTCAATATATTCTAGAATTATTATTATCATTTAATTATTATTAAGATTAGATTGATAATTAAAAAATTACTGTTTTTACACAATTTAAAAAAAGCGTAAAACCATTACAATTGCAGTGAAAATGCTAATATATGCTCGTTTTATTTTCCTTTAATTTTTTGAGGATGCAGAAAGCTAAACCTTCACATATTCATCAAGATTTCTAATTTATTTTTTCTTAAAAGCATCCAAATAATTCTACTCTTTAAAAATAAAATTTTTATAAATAACGGTATATTTTTCCCTAAATATTGAAAAATACTCCCCATAAAAGAAATTATCAATACAATTTATTTCACAATACATAAATACGACACACAAACTCAATATCATTTTATAAAGTAACTCCAAACTTTTAGAAAAGAAGCTCATAATATTCACACAAAATACTTAAACTCATCAAAAAAAGCCGGACCTCAGTCCAGCTCAGAATGAAGAAAAACATCAAAAACGATGTTTGTCTTTTTTTTATAGTCACACTTAATTCTCCCATAATCCAATAATATTGAGGTATTATGTGAAGCCCATCAAGCGTATAGAAACCTAATTGACGACGATTATATTCAAGATTATCTTTGTGAAACATAGGAGTACCTCATCAAATACTTTTTTTATTATACTCCTTCGAAGCAAGAAAACTCCCCAGATAACTTCTGAGGACTTTATCTTCATTCTGAGGATAGCATCACTATATATGCTATCCTTAGCTAGTCCTATGATTATTGTGCAGGTCTCAAGGTTGCTGCTACTGTTCTGATAGAACTTTGTGTAAGTTCATCATGTCGTTCTTCATCTGTGATTACACGAGGTTTTGGAAAGTTCTCGATAGGCTTTTCATGTTCTTGGGCTTGCTTTTTAGCTTGTTCAAGTCGTTGGTGTTGAGCTTCTGGTCCCCAGTCTTTTTCTGCAGCAATCTCAGAGACCATAAAGGCACTATATCGATATGCCTCTGGAACAATCTTCTGGATTTGTTCTTTCGTGAAGCGGTCTCCCTCACTATAATCAACGACATCCCAAATTAGTCCGCCATTGCCATCTTCTTGTGCTGCAAGGAAATGTTCACATCCAATAGGATTTGATAGGTTGATCATAAAGAGTTCTTCAGACCATTCTCCAGTCATTACAGCATCAATAAATGTTTTATATTCATCGTCCGAGGCAAAATTTAGACGCCCGTTCTTTTCAGCTTTTTGAGCTTCACATAATACCTCAAAGCGTTCTTGGTATAGAGAGAAATTGTACTGTTTCAAAAAACTTGCTTGTTCCGTTGTTAAAATATTTTTCTTCATCGTGATTACCTCTTATTCTAAGTTAAATGTCAGTGTTACTTTAGTTAATGGGATATGTTTAAACCCAAGAAATCCGGATTTTAGCAAGACCTTGAACATTCCAGCTACATTACCCTTTGTGTCTTGCCTAAATTTTTCATCTCTGATTTCCATAAGTCCTTTAAATTCAGGAGTAATGCTACTAGTTATAGATGAACGCATAGAATCCTTTATATTTTCTACAGAATCAAATCGTCCTCTGATATTTGCATTGTGTCTATCGTCAAAAATGATTTTATTGATTTGACCTTTGCTGAAGTTTCTTAAGGCAATAGCTACAACATAAGGAAGTGCAATCCCCAGTGTAACTAGAGGGTGTGTTAGAATATCAAACACAATACCTTTTAGAGTGGTGATCAGGACGATATATGCCAATGCTCCTATCAATTTAAAGTAATTAACTGACATCGTAAATTTATTTTTTCGATTAGCTAATAACAAACCAATACATACATAAACTACCAGTAATACCAGGGCGATAATATGAATCGTCTTTGTTGAAACATTGAGAATATTGTTTGCTAATAACAGAACTGAAGTGGCTGTTATAAATATGATTTCAAGGAAATAAATACTTTCAGCAAACCATTTCATCAGCAACATGAACATTAATTTATTATTTTTCAAATAGATACCTTCTTTCTACCTATATGGTCTTGATTTCATAAGTCCATAATTATATAAATTATCAGTTCTCATATAAGCAACAAATTCCTTCCTAGTTTGTTTTAAAGTACTTCTTTATTATAGGAAAACAAATATCTATTTGTAACCCAGTGACACCTCTTAAAAAACACAACTCTTGTGAGCTGTGCTTTTAGTGAATTATGAATTTAGAATTTTGAATAGGGAAAAGGATTTTTTAAGAAGTGGGTGGTATCTTAGCATTCTTTACTACGTTTTGAGAAACCAAGCATACCTAGTGCAGTAGTTAGAACAACTGTACCTACTGCAGCAATAGCTGAAGTTGATTTTTCACCAGTATTAGGAAGAACCTTAATAGCTTGTTGTTGGACAGGCACTTCTTCTACTGGAGTTACTGGGGTAGAAGTAGGTCCGCCAGACTCTCCTACTGGTGCTGCTGGTGGTGTATCGAATGAAACAAGATTTGATTTATAGGCATTACCAAAATCAATCTGATAGAAATCATTTTCTACAGTAGTACCTGCAGGGACTTTCAATGTAGCAGGGAGATTAACTGTTACATTATTGTTTTTAAGAATGTAGTCTTGGTAATAATCAACTGGATTTTTGGCTACCCAAAGATAGAATTCACCAGTTGGGTTAAGACCAGATTTTTCTAGGATCTTGTTGATGGCATCAGTACGTCCTTCATCCGAAAGTACGTGATACATATCAAATAGGTCTTTGACATCTTTGTTATTGCTATCGCGAATAGTAATAGCATCTTCATCTACTGTATAAGCACCATCTTGCACGTCATCAAGGAGCGCAAATTCAAGTGCTTTCTTAGATGCAGCCATATCTTTGTATGGACTATAATCAGTTGTCAAATGGAAGGTTACTTTGTCATCGTCAGTAGTTTTTCCATCGATGTCATTTCCTTTTGAATCAGTAACAGACTTATGTGGTTTAGGAGCTGTTGGCGTCTTGTTAGTGACAGTATCAGAGAAGGTTTCGTAACCGTTACGATCAGCTTTATAAGTATTATCGTAGAAACCGTTATCGTCCGTTGCTACGAACTTGATTGTAGGTGCTTCGAGAGCTTTACCATCGTATTTGGCAGTAAATGTGTAGGTCTTAGAAGCCTCATCATAATCAACGTTCCAACCTTTAGCCTCATTTTCAGCCTTGTTGGCTTCGATATTTGGAACTTCACCGAATTCAAGTGGATCACGAGTTGTCACAGTATCGCCAACCTTTGCATTGGCAAAGATATTTCCGTTATTCAAAACATAGGTATGTTCATCATTTTTAGGAATCATCTTACCATTAACATTTTCACCGTCGCTGTTGAGGACAGTCTTAGTTACAGTTGGTTGATAATTCATACTGTAGTCATGATAACTTGCTGATGGAATTTCTGGTTTAACAGGTTCATTAACCTTTTTAACTGTAGCTGATGGAACAGTGTTTGGATTAGTGAAATCGAGACTTAGCTGACCATGAGTATTGATAATCCAATTATCATCGATGTTAAGAATTGGGATAATACCAGTAGTTTCGCCTGGTTTCAAGACATAGGACTTGTTAAGTGCAATACTACGATTGATATCTTCCGCAAAGCTTGAGTTACCATCATGGTTTACTGAGTAAATTTCTTCACCATCAGTATAAACGTGGTAGTTAAGATTTTGGTTAACACCAGTGTTGGGACGGTTACTTGTGTAGGCATAGTTCCACAAATCGAGACTATTAAGTGTTACGGTTGTCGAACCGTCTCCGTTAGCTGCAGACGTGAAATTAACCTTACCATTAAGGGTACCTGTACCCAAAACACCCAAGCTATCATTAGCTGAGTCATTCATATCGTGCGTGAATGAGAAGGTCCCATCCGGATTAACGCTACCATTTTGAACCGAGTTTCCATAAGTCAACTGGTCAACATTTTGTGTTGTTACTCGTCCGTCAACATTAACGTTAGCATTATCCTTCATAGCAGCATAGTCTTTGTTAAATTTGTCGATGGTTTCTTTGTTCGAAGCAATCTGCTTATTAACCTGATCAGTATAGGTGTTGTAATCACCTACATTTTTACCATCCCCACTTGAGATTTCAGTAGCTTCAGCTTTAATAAGTCCATTACTATCTTTAACAGCTTTGTCTACTTGAGTTTCAAGGGTGTCGTGAGCTTTATCAGCTGCATCATAGGCTGATTGACGTCCAGATGCATCCTGGGTGGCTTGTTTGATTGAAGCTACTTGTTCATTTTGGTCAGCCTTGATTTCAGCTTGCTTTGTTGCAAGTTCTTCACTCGTAGTTGGTGTCCCTTTATCTTGGGTAGCATCTTGCGACACTTTAACACCACTGTCTTTGGCAGTAGCAACTGCATCCGTGACAGCTGAGTTGTCGATAGCAACTTTTTCAGCTTCCGTTGATGTATTAGCTTTTTCTGCGTAAGCATTATTATCATTAGTGCTTACTGGTTGTGTAGTAGCTACTTCTGCTACTTTTTCAGTAGGTTGTGAATCAGAAGTGTTTGTTGCAGTCGCTGAGGTTGTCGGAGTAGAGACATCTGATGTTGCAACAGCTGTAGCTTGTGACATCAGACTGTCTGCGTTTGCTTGAGAGGTAGCAACTGGCTCTGAATTTACAGGTGCTTCAGTTACTTCATCTGCGGATGCTTGAGAAGCTCCCCCAACAATTGCTGCAGCACCGAGAGCAAGTACACCGACAGCTCCATAGACATTGTTTTTACGAATAGAGCCATGTCCTTTCGTGTTATTTGAGTCTTTAAACATTTAAATAATAACCTTTCTTAGTTTGAATACCACTTTTCTTGTTTCACAGCTGTACGTTGAAGACCAAGTGCTGCCAAAATCAAGAATCCAAAGGTAACGAGTTTTGTTCCAGTTTCCCCTGTTTCAGGAAGTGTTACCATTTCTCCTGCCTCGGTCTTAACAGAGACAGTTCCATCCTCATTCACTGCTCCTCCTGCCTGTGAAGCTGGAACTGAGGCTACAGAACCATCGAAGTTTTGTACGACAAGATCACTATTGTTTGTTGAGACAACTTTATAACCAGTATTTGTAACGACTGGTTGACTAGGAGTCACATTAAGTACAACTTGTTTTGTTGAAGGAGAAACGTCCCCTGGTTTAGGTGTTTCTTGAACATTCGTGTCGCTAACTTTAGGAGCTTCTTCAGTTTTAGGAGACTCAACTACCTTGTTTGAAGTTGCTGCTGAAGTTGAAGCTACTTCTGTACGACTGTCTGATTTATGTTCAGATGGCGTAGAGACACCAGTTCCATTGGTTCCGTCAAGAATATGAGGAGTGTTTGTAGCAGTTTCAGACAGTTCTGGAGAAGTTGATGATTTCTCAGAAGATGTTGTTCCTTCGCTACTTGGCAAACTTACACCTGTTCCAGAAGTTCCATCAGACACTTTTGGTGTTTCTGAACTTGTTGAAGAAGATTCAGCTGAAGTTGATGAGCCACTAGGTGCTTCAGAACTTGAAGCGTTATTCCCTTCAGTTGGTGCTGGAGTTGGTGTGGCAACCGTTGACCCTTTATCATTAACAGTATTTGTTGAACTTTCACTGCTACTGCTAGTGTTATTTTCACTATTGTGGTTAGCATTAGCAGTATCCGTAGCGTTAGGCTTAGTAGGAGTTTCAGTTACTGTGTGCTCTGAAGGGGTAGGAGTTTCTGATGCAGTTGAAGTTGTATCAGAAGTAGAGTTTCCTTCACTTCCTTCAGAGGTAGCTGTAGACGTTTCAGCAGTTGTACTTGCATTTTCAGAAGTCGTAGGTGTAGCCTCAGAATTTTCTGAAGTCTTCCCTTCGTCATGATTTGGCGTAGTAACGCTTGGTGTTGTAGGTGTAGCTACGCCAGTACTAGTAGAACCGTCAGTTACTTTAGGTGTTTCAGTTGTTACACCTTCATTTTTAGGAGTATCAACTTTAGGTGCTTCAACAGTTGGGACATCTGTGGTATTGGTACCGGGTGTCGCTGGTGTTGATGAAGCGGGAGGGAGAAGTGTATCGGAGTGTCCAGTCGCAACAGTAGCATTATCTGTTGGTCCAGTTGGTGTGGCAGTTTCGTCTGCTGATACCCCATTATTAACCAAACCTGCTGCTACAAGAGCTGTTAAAAAAGCTCCACATTTAAAGATCATTGAACTTTTGTTTTTGTCCATAAATAAGCAATTTCCTTTCTTAAAAAATTACAATTAGATGATAGCAAAAGTCATCCCTGACTCAAACCCAGTGACACCCTTTAAATACACAAAAAAAAGAGCGTACTGCTCTTTTATAATCTATTATGCAAGTCCTTGAAAAGCATATTAATTGAATGCCCGTCTACGCATTGAAATGCCAACTTCTTGCCAAGATATCTCCATATCATCAGAGGGCGTGTTTCCTAATAGAAAAACAGACTTATTATGGAATAGAGTATCAAATCCAATGTCTTCATAAAAGAGTTCTTCGTCATCATATTGATAGCCAGAATCAATATCGAATTCATTCTCAAATATAGCACGGCAGATAAAGTAAGCCCCTAGACCATAGTAAGTAATAGGTTCGTTGGAACCTTTAGGTGTGGCTTCAAATCGATAGTACTTTTCTACTTCAATGGAGTCTTGAGCATTGACTTCAATAGGCTTAAGGTAACAGAACCCACGACTAGCGAGAGCTTCATCTAATTGCTGACGTAGAGGACTTTTTTTATGAGCAATAAGACCAGGGATGGAATCTGCATTACTTTCGATAAAGTCACACGCATTCAGAAGAATCAAACCTTTTTGAAAAAAGTTTGGGCTAGTCTGTCTGTCTAGCCATTCACCTAAAAATCGGTTAATACGAGGTGTATTCATATTTTTCTCCTTTCTTAGATATTTGTATCGTCTCTTCTTAAACTAAGATTAGTGTAGCACAGAGGAAATTACAAGAGCAAGCGCAGAGAGCACAAAATTTTTAAAAGACATTTAAAATGAACTATTTTTTAGATGTTGCTTTATCAACTTCAAGGTTTACTTGATAAATTCCTTTTTCTTCGTTGAAAGAAAGATAAACGTAAGCATCGAATGGGCCATATTTGCCTTCGATGTTCTTGATAAGGTTTGTTCGTCCTTTATCAGATAAAAGGTCACTGATTTGTTTCTTGGTGAGTGTTTTTTTCTTGTCTTTAATAAAACCTACAGTGATCCAGAAGTTAAAGCTACAAACAGGTGTTGCACCTGTTTCTCTTTCTTCTTTTGATAAGATATTATCTTCGCACTGAGCTACTTTTGATTTTCCTAAGACTTTGACGGCCTTTCCACATAAAGGACAGTTACCAAGCTTGCCATCAGCTTTTGCTACTGCTTGCTCGATAAAGTCTTGGAAAGGGACATAATCAGTTCTATCTACAGCTTTAATCAGATTTTCGATGAGGTTGTTGTGAGGATTCTCGATACCGAGATACCTATAGATGTTTTTTAGGAACTTTTCTTGTGTATTTGTCCCTTCAGCAATTTTACTGAGCGATTGCTCCCATATTGCTGTTGTTTCTGGTTGAGATAAGACACGTTCATCTTTAAGTGTCTCACAGATCAACCAACCAAGTTCAGATAAATAGATTTTTCCTTGCTTGACTATCACCCACTTATTAACGACGATTTCATCCAGTATTGCTCCTCTAGTTGCTGCAGTACCTAAACCTTTGATTTGTTTCATGATAGCGATAAGCTCTTCATCATCTAGGTCCCGGCCAGCAGTTCTCATTGCTCGAAGCCAGGTACTATTCGTGTGGCGAGGCGGTTTTTTAACATGTCTTTCCACTGGCACTAGGTGAGAAGTGACAGTATCGTTGGTTTGGACTTTAATAAGCTCCCTCGCCTCACTTTCTTCTATCACTCTATCAAGCAGGCTCGCACTATCTTGGAATAAAACTTGCCAACCAGGGTTTTTAGGGACTTGTCCTGCCGTTCTAAACCTTCCAGCTCCTACCTGAGTAATGATTGTCGTCTGTTCATACTGGTATTTCGGGAAAAACATAGTTAGTGTTCTTCTGATAACTGCTTTGTAGACAATCTTCAGTGCATCAGGAAGGGATTCTACTTCTTCTTCAGTGGGTATTAAGGTAGTTGGAACTACTGCTGAGTGGTTTGCAGCTTTCTTGTCATTTACAAAAAAGCCATCTGGACGCTCTGGGAATACCAAATCCTCTTCACTGAAACCAACTAATCGAGCTAACGCTGGTGCTTGTTGCTTTAAAGTCTCATAACGTTCCCTAGAAATATAAAAAGACAAAGATCTTGGGTACGTGATTAGTTTTCTCACCTCATATAATTCTTGGCAAGGGCCTTCTAGAACTTCTTTTGCTGTCAATCCTAAGAGTTTCCCTAATTCTTCTTGTATCGAGTCAAGGCAATAAAGCCTTGGTGGTCGTTTTTCTTTTAGTTCAACTTCATGTTCAACGATAACACCTTTGTTACTATCTCCAATAATTTTTGGATTCTGAATAAGCTTTTCCCAATCTTCTCTAGTAGGACAGTCGCCTTCCCAAGGTTCACCCTTCTTGTCACCTTTAGAGTACGGAATATCAAGAGGAACATAATTACCCTTGTAGATGCCATTAGGATGTTCAAAGGTGGCTTCTAATTCCCAATAAGTTGTTGGAACAAAATCTCGGATGGCTAATTCTCTTAAATAGATCAAAAATAGAGCTACGGTTTTGATTCTACCAACTGCAATCTTACCGTCCTTACCAGACCTATCCAGTTTCAATCCTATCTTATCTTCTAATAGGAGACTTAAAGCACGGGAAGCATTCATTCCAAGAAGCCAGTCAGCAATAGCTCGCGTTTGGGCTTCAATCGCTTGTAAGACACGATAGTCTATCTCACGTAGTTTTTTCACTCCTTCTTGAATCTTTGTTGGTGTTAATTCATCAACCCAAAGGGACTTGATCATTTTCTTTGGACCTTTCTGGTCTAAAATACCAGTCATAAGGCTAATACTATAGGCAATATGACTACCTTCACGGTCTATATCAGTGGCCCAAACAATCATCCTAGATTTCTCAAAGAAATCCTTAACCTTCTTGAACTGCCATTCCTTCTGTGTCATAACCTTATATTCAAATTTTTCAGGAATAATAGGTAAGGTGTCCAAACGCCACTCTTTCCAATCAGCTTTATAGTCTTCTGGTTCTTTTAACTCTAGCATATGTCCTTGAGCCCAGATAATCGTGATCAATTCTCCATTGTGGTAAGCAGCATTTTTAAATTGAATATAACCTTGTTTTTTATATTTTTCATCTAGTTGAGTTGCAGAAAGTGTATTATCTGCAGCAAGGGCCATATAGTAGGCTATTCCTTGGTCTCTTTTTTCTGCTAAATATGTAATCATAAGCGAATTCTAACATAAAGAAATTCCCTTTTATAACCCAGTGACATGGGGTGATTTCGTGAAAAGACATTAAAAAAAGCCAAAGCTTAAGCTTCAGCTTTTATAGTCTCAAATCATCTGTTAACACGACACTGATAGGATCTTCAGTATATTTACGATATCTCTTCAGACATACTAGTGAAACAACTACCGAAAGTAATATCAAAAAGACACCACAGACAACCATTGCAAAGACCTGTTCAGGACGAGTGCCATAGTTCTCAGTATAGTTCAATAGTGATGCACTACTTTCCATTTTTTGGATAACATTGGGAACAAAGTTCCAGGAGACAATTGTAAAGACTGCTAAAAAGAGCAACATTCCAAACGCCCAACTTAGAACGTAACGTTGCTGACGAGTCATAAAGTCACGCTGGTTGTATTCTTCAACACATAGTCCCTTATATTGTCCATCCTTAGAAAAGAAACGTGGTTCTTCTCCATTTTTGATACGTTGAATATCACTTAAAATTTCAGCACTTAAGTGTCTAGCCGGTAACTCTTGAGCTAATTTATTTTGTTCTTCAATATTTAGTCCAGAAACCTCATCAGTATATTTTAAAAGATGTTCTTTAGTCTGACCGTCAAACAACCTAACTAATTTTCTTAAAAGACGCTTTGTTTCTTTTTCCATGATCCCTCATCTCCAATCGTTCTTTAATCATATTCTCTTATTATCACTAATTCTTTAATCCTTGTGCTATGGCACTATTATATCAAGGATTAAGAAGATATGCACTTACACAGGGACAAAAATTCTATTTGAGTTAAATATATAAAGAAAAGCTCCATCTCATGATGAAGCTAAACAAGATATGTAAGACGCATTGACTACTTCTAGTCATGGCCATGTTCAGCATGGTCAGCTTCAGCTACTCCATGAACTGATGTTACTTCTATTTGAGTTGTTCCCATAACGTAATTCCCACAGAAATAAAGTTTTGCTCCGTCTGGGTTAGCAACCTCAAGGACAAACTGACGAACATTGTCCGCTTTAGCTTTAAATACTTGCGTTTTAGCATCAGAGTACTTATAACCTAGCATAAATTTCGCTACAAGCTCATACTGCATCTTGGTTCCAGTAATCGTTAAGTGATTTTGATAATCTGGCTTAACATCGGTTACGTTCTGAACAGTCTCAACATAAGAACACATTTCTTTCAGTGCATTCTTTACAGTTTGCGTATCAGCATCATCTGCAGGTGTTTGTGTTTCTAAGGTCGCAAGTGCCTCTTTACGCCATCTCTCATACTTATCTTCTTTTGGAATGTCTTCCGAGGATGAATCTTCAATCACCTGTTCGGTGCTAGGCGGTGTTGCTTTTTTCTTAGGTTCATTCTTCTTCATTAACGCAGAGACCAAAAACATGACTCCAAGAGCGAGGAAAATGACCACCAAAATAATAATGTATTTATAATCTTTTTTCATGGATTTAGTATAGCACCTTTCTATGTATTAAAAAAGAGACTTAGGGGGTGTCACATCCCCCAAGTTATATCTAGTCACTTGACAGTTGGTTAATAGAGTTAATACCCACTAAAATACAGTAGAAATATATGGTATAATGACACCGAGTCTATTTAGAAAGAATTAGTAGTAATGAACACTAGAGAACAGAAAAAGCAAGCCAAGGCTTTTATTAAGCGTTGGGAAAACCGTGGTAGCGAAAGACAAGATAGCCAATCTTTCTGGCTAGACCTACTGCAATCTGTTTATGGGATTGAAAACCCAACAGAATATATTAGTTTTGAAAATAAAGTAGCGTTGGATCACACTAGCTTCATTGATGGTTTCATCGACAAAACAAAGGTTATGATTGAACAAAAAGGGGCAAACAAAGACCTCAATAAAGCTATTAGACAGTCTGATGGTACTTATCTTACACCTTTCCAACAAGCGAAACGTTATTCAGCTAACGTCCCCTACTCTAGACGTCCTAGATGGATTATTACTTGTAATTTCAAAGAGTTCTATATCTATGATATGGAGCAGCCTAATGGCGAACCTAAAGTTGTTCAATTAGCAGACCTTGATAAAGAAGCCTATCGACTAGAATTTCTCGTAGATAAGACCAACGAACACCTAGAACGTGAAATGAAAGTCTCAATGGAGGCTGGGGAAATCGTAGGCGAAATCTATGACGGATTGCTAAAACAATATGTCAATCCAGACAATCCAGATAGTCTACATGCGATTAACCAACTTGTCGTACGCCTTGTATTTTGTTTGTATGCAGAGGATGCTGGTATCTTTGGACACAAAATGATGTTCCATGACTACCTAGCTCGTTTTGGAAGTCGTGACTTTCGTCGTGGGTTAATGGACCTTTTCTCTGTCCTTGACACACCAATCGACACGCGCGACCCCTACCTTGATAGCGAACTAAACGCCTTCCCTTATGTAAACGGTGGGATGTTTGCAGAGAATAATCTAGAAATACCTAATTTCACCGATGAACTCCGAGAGCTTATACTTGAACACGCTTCTTCTGGCTTTGACTGGTCAGAAATCAGTCCAACTATCTTTGGTGCAGTGTTTGAATCAACTCTTAACCCAGAAACACGTCGAAGTGGTGGGATGCATTATACTTCGATTGAAAACATCCATAAAGTTATTGATCCGTTATTCTTGGACGAGCTAAAAGAAGAGTTAAATGAAATACGTCAATTTAAGCAACCTAAAACGGTTGAACAAAAAGCAAAACAGTTTCAATCAAAACTAGCGAGTCTTCTTTTCTTCGACCCAGCTTGTGGTTCTGGAAATTTCTTAACTGAAACATACGTCTCTCTTAGACGCTTAGAAAATGAAGCTATTAAGCTATATATGGGTGATACCGTTGCTTTGGATCTCGGTCAAGATTTAGTCAAAGTAAAGCTGAAGCAATTCTATGGTATTGAGATTAATGACTTTGCAGTTTCTGTAGCCAAAACAGCTCTCTGGATTGCAGAAAGCCAAATGCTTGAAGAGACTAAAGATATTGTATTTGCAAATATCGACTTCCTTCCACTTAAGTCATATACCAATATCGTTGAAGGAAATGCTTTAGAGCTGGATTGGGAAAGTGTAGTTCCCAAAGAAAAGCTAAACTATATCATTGGGAATCCACCGTTTGTCGGAGCTAATGGTGTCAGTAAATCCCAGAAACAAGAATTAATAAACTTGTTTGGCGAAAAGAGTAATGCAGGAATTTTAGATTACGTAGGAGGATGGTATGCTAAATCCGCAATATTAATTAACGATACAAATATTAGGTGTGCATTTGTATCAACTAATTCCATTTCTCAAGGTGAGCAAGTTTCTGTTTTATGGGACTTCCTATTAAAGAAAAATATTTCTATAGATTTTGCGTATAAAACTTTTGTATGGAATAGTGAGGCAAAAGAGAAAGCAAAAGTCCACTGTATTATTATTGGATTTAGCTCAGTGAAACAGAGTAAGTTAATCCTTTTTGATAAGGACAACAAAGAAATTGTCGAAGCAATTAGTCCATATCTAATTGAAGGAAAAATGATCTATGTAAGGAGAAGAAACAAGCCTATATCCCAAAAGTTACAAATGTCTAGAGGTAATCAACCAACTGATGGCGGGAATTTAATAATTAAAGCTGAAGAGTATGATAGTTTTATCAAATCTGAACCAACAGCAAAAAAATATATAAAAAAATTAATCGGTTCTAGGGAGTTCATTAACAGTTTAGATAGATATTGTTTATGGCTTGTAGGAGTTTCCCCAAAAGAGTTACGTTCTATGCCTAAAGTCTTAGAACGTGTAAATTTGGTTAAAGAAATGAGACTAAACAGTTCGGCTTTGGGGACTAGAAAATTAGCGGAGAGGTCTCATGAATTTAGAGAAACTAAAAATCCAAATACATATCTAATTATTCCAAGAGTTTCATCAGAGAGTAGACGGTACATTCCAATTGGTTTTTTAGACTCTGATACTATTCCTACAGATTCAGTAACAATTATTGAAGATGCTTCTCTTTACGACTTCGGTATTTTAACTTCAAATGTACATATGGCATGGATGCGTACAGTTGCTGGACGCCTTAAATCAGATTATCGCTACTCTGCCAAAATCGTATACAATAACTTCCCTTGGCCTGAAGTAACAGATGCCCAAAAAGAGAAAATATCAAAAACTGCTCAAGCAATTCTTGATGCGCGTGCACTTTATCCAGACAGTTCATTAGCTGATCTCTATGATGAGCTAACCATGCCTAAAGAACTTCGTCGAGCCCACCAAGCTAATGATAAAGCAGTTATGGAAGCATATGGATTAACCAAAATAGTCGATGGCAAAAAAACTTGGCTAACTGAGAGTGAGACAGTCGCAAGACTATTTGAGTTATATGAGCAGATTACAAACAGCAAATCATAGAGTAAGAGACATCTCGTTATAAAATAAAAAAGACTGCTAGTCTTTTTTATTTTATATCTTTGACTCTCTGTACAAAATGGCAGCAAATGATTCTGTGACAATTTGTGGGAAATTTTTGTAAAATTCAAGATGCCCCAGGACAGCAAGGTCATAGGTTGTATGCTCATCAATAACATCTTGAGCCATGCCTCTAAAAATACTGGTCTTTCTGATCCACTCCTCGCCTCTCTTGGTCTTCACAATTAATATATACCGTTTCCCCTTCTTGGTTTCTCGCTCTTCAACTGATAACCTTACCTTACCATAAAAAAGGAACATATTGTCTTCATCTGCTTTATCAAACCACCCATTCATAGATTTTCTTCGGATTGCTCTTCGGTTAGGCTGATGGTTTCTTGCTCCTATATCTATTACGAATGGAGTCTGTTGTTCAGCATTTACTGCATTTTCATCGTCTCCTATATCCCTAGGCAACAAGCTATTTAACATTGCTTCAAGTCTATCACGTACTTGTTCATCTGTTAATGTTGCTACAAATTGCTTAACTGCCCTATTTGAAGCTAGGTCATAATTATATGAACAACCTTCTTCATGGTTTGAAGTTGGAAGGGTTGACAAAAATGCCCTTCTTTCTGATGTTTTATGTGTAAAACGTAAATTTGCTATCTGACATTCTGGACACAACATTTTATCTCGGTATTTTGAAATATCTCCCTTTTTCTGTTCATATTCTTTTTGAACTTCATATACACTATGGAGCTGTTGATCCTCAACATAAAAAAAATCTTCGTAACTATGATTTGGCATATCTAAGTTCCTCCTTATTGAAATCAATTATGCACTTTTTCAAATTCTATTATAACTTTTCTCATAGAAATTAACAAAGAGACCTAGTTTTAGTAAAACTTTTTCTCGTGACCGAAATTTAAAAAATCAAGCAAATAAAAAGGAGTCAAAAGATGACTCCTTTTTTGTATTTACATAATTATGTTTATGTATTATTTTGCCTTATTTTCACTAACAGTTAGGTCAATTAGGGGTAGATAGCTTGGAGAAAACCTACCATTGATTCCAAATGGATGGAAGTTAAAATGAAGATGGTATAGCGTATCTTTCGTTTCAAACGTATGTTTGATATTCCCTGGAGCAGTTCCCTCTCTATAATAACGAGGAGAAATTACTTTCTCACATTCCATATTAGTAACCTCAACAATCGACCTATACTCCGGCTTAATAGCATTCTTATTGATTATTGTCATTTGAGCATTAGTGTCATAGCCTGTCAATTCAATATCATTAATAAGTGAATGTTCATTATATAAGCTGGTTTCAGTAGATTTCTTCAAACCAAGATAATCCACATCCATAACATTCTTGAATAGATAACGTTTAAATAAGCTAGAACTTAGTTTCGTTCCCAAATAATAAAGGGCAAGACTAACTAACAATAGCTCAAAAATCAATGTCATGCTTGCATCCGTAACCCGGATTGGTTTCATCAAAAGAATACATAAACCAAACATTTCCATTATACTTACAAGGGAGGTAAATACCCACCAGTCACTACCACTCTTATATTTAAAAACAGCCCTTAGCGTAAAGAGACCGAGGTAAACTCCTTGAAAGATATAAAGGAAGACCGTTACTTGATTTATAGGCAGTGTATTAATAAAAACATTAAGGAAAATCGTTACCATAATTATAACGAACCATAAGAAAGCTTTTCTCAAACACCAGTCTAGGCCTTGCACAGCCAATAATGACATGCTTTTCGGATTAATTTTTGATTGTTTACTCATTTATTCTCTTTTTCTCCTTTTTGATTTATTCTTTAGATGGTGCTCCACCTTTTTGTGTCTTAGGATCAATCACCATACCAACTTGTGGTTGGGTATCTCCTAAAATAATTGATGCTGGACTCAAGAAATCACCATACTGGAAGACTTTCGTTTTCCGACGTTCAAAGTGAATGTGTGGTCCAGTAGCTGCACCTGTTTGTCCAACATATCCGATAAGTTGGCCTTTTTTGACCTTATCCCCTTTCTTAACAAGAGGAACATCACGCATATGTCCATAATAAATAATAGTGCCATCTGGAAGAGTGTGCATCACGTGGTTACCGTCGATATTCATCGCCTCTTCATTGACCTCTACTACTTCACCGTCTGTTACGGCATAAATTGGAGAGCCTTCTGGTGCTGCAAGGTCCATTCCTGTGTGTCCTGAACCCGCATTTGGTCCACCTGCATTAGCTGCTGCACCGAAAAGTTGGGTAATGGTATAAGGAACATCGAGTGGCTGACCAGTATCAGTGCTGAGATTACTACTATCGCTGTCGCCACACGTATCTGCATCTACTTCCTCCTTGTCATCATCCTTATCCTTCTTGTCTTTCGGACGATAGACATAGACTTTTCCGTAGTCCATAGTAATACGGTCTCGATATTGGCCATAATTATTCTCAGCAATCCCGTCGGTTGATGGAGAACATTGGATAATATTCTCCTTATCCTCAACTAGCATGGTCTGTCCTTTATCGCCAGAGCTACTACCTTTCGTACCCCAGATAATGACATCTCCTTTTTCACGGTTTTGAACATCATCTTTAGATGACCAGGCACCCTCATACACCAATTCATAACCATTGTCTTTCAACCAGTCGTGTTCTGAATCGGTATCTACTGGAGATCCAGATTCTTTAGCACCACCGTCAACAAGGGCATAATAGAGAGCAGATGAATGGTCATAGCTATCTGGCCCAGTACGAGCATCACGAGAATACTTGACCTTCCCTAGCTTATCCTTATACCACTTGATAGCTTTGTCAGTATCAATAGTCTTTTTATCCTTATCGCTGTCTTTTTTGCTAGCCTTGTTGCTAGAGTCACTTGATGAACTGCTTGAACTGCTATCATTATCATCGTCTTCGTTGTCGCTATCTTCTTCATCGTCGTCACCGTCATCATCATCTGAACTTTGACTACTTGACGAGGAGTTATTGGAAGAAGCACCGCCACCACCAAACGCCTTTTGGAACTTGGCATCATCGTACTTATATTTACTTGCTTCGAAGACTTCCGCAAACTTCCTTGCATCCGCCTTCTTCTGGTCTGGTTTGACATAAGCCATATTACCTCGTTCGTAGGCATTCCATGACATAGCAGTTTCATCGATATTGGTTTGTTTCGCAAACTCCTGGAATGACCAGTTATGGCCAGATTCGTCATAAGCTGGGTTCCAGTCACCTTTTGAGATGGCATCGATAACAAAGGCAACCATCTTATCAGCATCTTCCCAATCAGGACTATTAAGAGGTGCATATTTCGTGTAGGGGTCAAACTGGAAGATTCCACCACCACCAAGTGTGTTAGATGTCCCACCTGTCGTTGGAACAGCTCCCTTAGAAATGGAGTCATTGATACCACCACCATAATGCCCTTGGGCACGTCCAATGATGTCATAGCTCCCTTCAGAGTTTGCCCAACCAACAGCACCTGCAGCAGATTCCCCAGACAATCCAGCATTCACAAAAGCCATAAAGACTTTGTGGGCATTTTCATAGGCTTTTGTCCCCTTCGTAAAGGGATCAGAGTCGCCAGCAGATGCTGAGTCAGTTTTAGTAGAAGTCGATTGAGGCTTAGAGCCATCATCGTCTTCTTCATCATCGTCTTCTTCATCGCCATCTTTTTGGTAGGTTACACATTGGGCGTTAGTCTTGCTACCTTTCCCACCGGAAGTACTAATTGTCCCCATTAAACCAGTGATAATTGCAATTAAGATAACCGCAAAAGTTAAAATAGTTCCTATAATAATGGTTGTCTTCACTCCAAAAATCGTTAGAAGAACACGAGCAGCCTTATCACCTATTCGTTTCAAATATCTTAGTCACCCCCTTAATGAAGTAGTGCGGTTAGCCAATACCAACCAAATACAAGTAAAAGTCCTAGGGCAAGAAAGATACTTTGTTTAATGAATTTTCGATTTCGTTTTTGTTGTTGCTTTCGCATCCAAAATGAATCTTCATCTGAGTAATAGTCTTTGTGACGTTCCACTTGCAAATTATAATAGTCTGTCACATCCTCCTTGACACTGGATAACCTTTCTTTCCCACGCGCAATGAGACCTTGTTTTTTCTCTTGTTCACGTGCGATACTATCCTCACCAAAACCGTCATAGTAGGTATCGTAAAACGCTGAATAATCTACTTGCTCTTCGAGGCTTTCCGGATAGACTTGGTCTTGATGCTCATCAAGAGGATCTAGCTCTAGTTCACGCTGAATATACTGACCATCTCGTTTAAAACGATAAGATACCATATATTAAAACCTCCTTAAGCCAATAATAGGCATTTTTTGTGGAGCAATATAGAGTTTATCTGTTACTGTTACCTTAGAAAAAGGTACACCTTTGATTTTGAAAGTACGGTGTAACTCCTTAACAACGAGACCAACTTTATAATCTTTTTCCGTCACTTCTTCCTTAAAGAGTTCTTCATAAGCTGACACCTGAATCAAGTCTAGGAGACGATAAGCAGATTGATAAGCATAATAGTTACTTCGATTGGCTAATCTCTTTTCAAAAAGAGGTGAATATTCCTTTGAGAAGAATGATACGATCTTAACAGCTCGTTTTCTATGGTTATATTCTAGTTTAGCCATAACCCATGCAAGCCCCCAAGTCACTAACGTGATAAAGCCCCAGGTGTTCATCAAACAAATAGGAAGAAGACTAAACATAAGGATACGCTTTGCTTTCTTGATACGTTCACGTCTCTTACCAGCAAGTAGCTGATAAAGGGCTACAATCAAGGCACAAAACACATATGATGTATAGGCAATAGCCATAAAATGAACACCGTAGGCGAATAAAAGTGTCTGATAGAGCATGAGATAGCTATAGAAACCAACCAAACCAAGAACTAAACTGATAATAAAGGAGACTATCCTAAAAAAACGTAGTGTCTTAATGTCATAAGCAATATTGTTAACCCATAGTGACATTTGCATTAGTGTGGTCATTATTTAATTTTCCTCCTCTGGTTCTTCTTCTGATTCAAATATTCTCGACTCAAATCGAGCAGGTTCTTGGTAGATAATCATGGCTGAGTACTCATCCACTTGCTGACTTCCAAATAAGCCACATAAACTACTTAAAAGATGTGTTTTTCGCATCTGATAAGTAATATCAACAACACGACAGGTCTTTTTGTAAGCCAAGATCTCTAAGTAATCATTTACAATTCTTTCCAAATCATGCGGATTATCCTTTGTCAGAATTTTAGTTTGCAGTTGGAATGCCTCACCAGAATATGGTTGTTGTAGGTTCATTGTATTTCCCCCTTTCACCATTTCTAAGGTAAGAATGCATAGCGAACATGTTCATCATACGGATACTTACCATAAGACCTATTATCCGCTAGTTGATGGTTGAAGACTAAGTTCTTGACAGAAGCAATATTTAGGAAGAAATCACCATCTCTTAAATATTTAAGTGAGGAAAGCTCACTCTCGGTCATTTCCCCTTGTAAAGCATCCGCTAGACGAGGGATAGTCAAATCACCTAATTGAGAAAAGACACGATACGTCATCATAGAGAAAATCGCACGTGTCGCTAAAACGTAGTCCACTGCGTCCGTAGAGTTTGCATTCAAGAGGATGTTATCTAACGAACTCATTTCCATAATAAATGCGGAATAGTTACTACTTACATTCTCAATCAAATCCTTTAGAAAGTTAAGAGACTCTGAATAACGATAATTGAAGAGCTTATGTGCTCCGTTAATGGTAATAATGCTATGAGGTCGCTGGCTCTTATCTCCCCCGATAATCCCTCTACGGAAATACTCAGATACCCTTCTACCATTTGCTACAGCGTATGATGAAATGATAGATAACACTTGGTAAAGCTGAATATTAAGAAGTTCAGTATCTTGAATCCCAGAGAGGTCAAAGGTTACAACTTGTTCATTTGAGAAATCTTCAAACTGTGAGGTCGCATTTAAGAAGCGATAATCCCCCAAGAGACCAGAGAAAGCATTATAGAGACGGTCATAACTTGCAGCATCAATTTCATTCCCCTCTGCGATTTTGTCCTCTTTAAGCTTGTTTAAGCGTTCTACCCAATGAGATAGAGTCGGATAATCTTCTGGAATAACATTCGTAATCGTTAAGTCTTCTTGGTCCATGACTTCTGCATTACGGTTCCACAGACTACGGTCTTCATAAAAGTCGTTTAAAGCAGACGACAAATTATTGAGGTCAGAATTCTTTAACCCTGGATCAAGAATTTGAGCCAAAGCACGTAGTTTATTACGGTGGGCATAGAAAGATTGAACCTGGTCCGTTGTTTCTCCATCTGCAGAGGAAGCCGTCGCAATAATTTGCATGAGGTTAATATGATTTCGATTATTAGTACCAGACATCTTAACATATCGACCACCTTGAAGTTCCGTAAGTTCTTTTAAGTTACCAGTAAGGTCAATGTTAAAAATGGTATGGCCTTTAGCAAAATAGGTATCAATCAAATTACCTAACAGTTTCATTTTCCCGTTTCCTGCTCCGGCAATCAGCATTGATGGAATTTTACGTTCCCTATCTTCATGCAAAAGGTCAAAGTTAACCACACCACCAGTACGTGTTTCTCCCAAGTAAACACCATAGGTATCCATTAAGTTCGTATGATTAAAAGGATAGCCAGCACCTAAATCCCAGACGGATGCTGCTTGCCCTTTTCGACGTAGTGGGGTGTCTTCCAAACGAGAAGCGGGGATAAAGGCTGTATGATATTCGACATCTTGCATGCCATCTGAAGAAGAGATAGAATACTGATTCAACTGTTGCTTGAGGTCAGCTTCTCGTTCTACCAGTTGCTCCAATGTGTTTGCAGCTAATAAAAAGCGGGTGTGAATTTTTTTAGAAGGAACATTATTACCAAGTTTTTCGCGATAGTCTAACAAAGAACTAATACGCATCTTATCATCTGCATCTTGTGCAGCCTTTGTGTTTTGCGTTGCTAACATATTAGAGATAGCTTTTGAGGCTAATTCTGACATTTCGCTATTTGAAGCATGTTCTAAAGACATAAAGCTGATAACATTATCAACAAGCATTAAATCGCTCATCCAGAAGTCAGGTAAACCGTGTTCTGGGTATCGGTCATATGGAACATGAGCAATCTTATAATAACCGTTTGCTTGTCTCCAATATCTATCATCATATTTAAAATCTGGAATATCACTTTGAATCCTACTAATAAGATTGAGGTCATAACCCTCTCGAATATATTTCTTGATTTTTCGTGAACTTAAATCCATGTAAACTCCTTCTAATACTGGTTAGGCGAAACATTCAGTGAATCATTAAAGTTGTAATATTGAGTCAACAACTCTTCCTTCTTTTCGACAGATACAACTTTAGGGGCAAATCCGTGGCTCGAAGCAATCGTTAGTGTGGTACGTGTATTGGAATCAATTTCAGCCAAAGTATCTCCAAACACCCAAATAAAGAACTCGATATTTTGTTGATTGATTGCAATGACTTGTTGGACGAGATATTTTGTTTTCAAAATATCTTCTCTTTGTCTAAGTTGATAAACAAGTCTCTCTTTACGTGAAATGGTATCAATGTCATCACCATCATTGATGATCAATTCTGGAGCGTTCTGTTCTTGTTTGACTTCATCTAGCAGACGTAGCAATTCGTTCGATTGACTTGAGACATCTGTTGGCAATTTTGTTGTCTGGATCATCATGTCAAAGGCAGTCCCAGACAGAAAAAGAGTGAATCCTACTTTAATTGCTGCCTGTTCTTCGTTAGACATCGCTTGAATATCTTGCCCAAACACCTCAAAAATCTGCACATATCCTGAATAGCCATTAGCTAATCGTATCGGTTGATTAGGATAGCCATATAGGATAGACTTCACATCAGTTATCGCAACAGTGTCTAAAAATTCTTTACGTTTCTTCTTATTAAGTGGAACATACACAAATTCCTCTCCGGCACGTTCACCAAGGTCTATACTTTCATATTGTGTTTGTTTTTCCTTCTTCTTAGCTTGTTTACTTTTACGTGCCTCTTCTTTTTTTTGTTTCTTAAGTTCTTTATTTCGTTTTCTAAGTTCTTTTTTTGTCAATACTGGTTCTTCAATTAAACCTGGCATATCATTTCCTCCATAAACATTATTCTTCCCTATTCTACAAAACACTATAGGGTGTTCGTAACCCAGTGACACCTATTAGCTACTCATACTTCTCCATGATTTTGACTATTTACTTCTATTTAGGGCTCTCTGTCCTTGTCTAGCTACTTAAAAACTGTTACAATCAAATAAATACAAACGCAATAATCTTTTTTAGGAGGGTTTTAGGATGCTAGACTTTTTACAAGATTTTTATTTTTCACTTTATATAAGCACTTGGACCTCGTTTAAATGGTTACTTTTTTCAGTACTGATTGGTATCGCTTGCTTCTTGCTTACGCTTCTTTTTTCTACGATAAGTGAGGCGGCAGAAACGATTTGGTTTAAATTTTCTTTGTCTCTAACTGGAATATTTGCTCTGTTTTGTTTATTCATGACACTTCATGGCATCATCCACTCAATAGGAATCCTAGTAGGTGCTGTTTCTAGTTTCTTTTTCCCAGTATTTGGCTTAATCATTATCTGTGGAATTATCCTATTCATCATCAGTCTTTTTAATCCATTCTTCCTCTTCTTCTTAGTTAAGAAATAAAAAACAAGCCTTTAATATGGCTTGTTTTTTTTAGACTATTATCACAACTCTCCGTCTTCTCCAGCATCAAATTTCTGGAATCGACTATCACTATCTAAGCTATTTTTCTTTGGTAAGCTTTGAGTCGGAGGAGTAATGTTTGAAGTATCCCCCTTTGGAGTAATTCTTCCTGCTCCACCAGTACTATTTAAGATTTTATCTCTAACATTATCTCTAGAGCTTGTGTAGCCTTTTCCGAAACTGCTTGAGAAGTCTTTCTTAACGGATTGACCAGCATTCCTGAATTCATTTCCAACAACTTCTTTACCAGATTTAACAGTCTCTTTGAATCTTCTAGACACATTGCGTCCAGTTGCACTCACTGACTGACCAACAATCTCTCTATACTTAAGACCATGAGCTCTTCTATCTGCCATTGCATTCCAAGTACCTGCTACAGTACCAGCAGTAGCACCAGCAGCAGTTAAGGCACCTCGTCTGATATTGTTTGCAGTTGCTCCTACTGCACCTCCAGCATCCCTAAGACCGTTGATACCACTACCAACGCTATTCTTGAGGTGATTAAAGCCACTTTGATTTCGTCTGCCAGTAGTTGGATTATACCTACCTACAGCGAAGTTTCTAGCACCACCACCCATTTTTCTAGCAGCCACTGCACCAACAGCCATTGTAGCGACTCCAGCCTTAGTTCCACTTGAAAGATTAGTATCAATACCTAGCCAGCGTTCCAAAACTTTTGAGCCTTGAGAAACCGCAAGATAAACACCAAGGTAAACCGCAATCGTCGCAATGGCATGTTGGAATGGATCCAATCCGTCATAGAAACTTCCCCCTAGAGTTTTCTTAGCAGCAGCAGACGCTCCTGAACCTAGATTGAGTTTCACTTCGCTATAAGTAATTAAGAACCATTGAGCTACTTTGACGAATAATAGTTGGAACCAGATGGCAGCAATTCCTGTCATAACTTCCTGCCAAACTTCCAAGATTCTCATACTATTTCCAACTGCTGCATAAGAAACAAGTGGTGAGATAATTACTGTTATAAGCGTTTTGAAAATCACTCGTACAGTAGTCACTAGTAATCCAATGAGTAGAAGTAAAATGATGATTTGCTGAGTTATCAGTGCTATCCAGTCAACCTTATAGCGAGCGTAAGTCGGCAAAAAGGCTGTATTATCAAAACCAAGGAAATAACCTGATTTTGACGTAGTGACTCGTGCATAAGCTATCTTACCATCTGCATAACGAATGGTGTTGAGCGTAGATCTCATTACATCAGAGAATCCATTGTAGGGTGAATTTGCCTGGTCCTCCTTCAAGTCTTTTTCCTCTTTCCAACCAGTAAAGAACAGTTTACTGGTTTGAAGAAGGGCTGTTACTGGGTTAGACATCGCAACACCATTTTTAACCTGTTGCCCCCAATCAACCGAACCGTCTTCTCGTATTCCTAACATCTTAGGTAGCGACGATACTCGTCCTTCACGTCCAGAGTAATACTGCAACATGGCTTTATTGGTTGGGCCATAAGTTTCAGTAAAATTGGTGAACCAAATATTACCATCTGAAATGGTATTCCAGTTTTTATCACCCGCTATAAAATGAGTATCTTCATTATAGCCTAACTTATCTGTATCAAAATCCATTGCATACAGCATTTCGAGGTCAACCGTATTGTTCCGAAATGGGGTTACAGAAAGCGAAACACTCTGACCACTGCCAGTTATGTCATAATAGGCTAGTCCTACGGTATCCTTCGCTATGGCACTACCAAATTTTGAAGCAAACACTGGAAGTGAAGCAACAGAGAAAGTTACCAGAATAATGTGATTGAAGAATTCTCGATACCTGAAAGGTGCTCCTGCAATTGCCATTATAAGTCGAATGAGCGTTACCAGAACAAATAATGAAATCCCAACGATTTGAAGCCACTTATAAACTTGACCAACAAAGCTATCGGATTGACTAATATAGTCAAACATCCCGAATAACTTAAACATGTTGAGGTAGGCTTTCTCAATCGCATAACTAAAACTATAGATACCTTTTGAAAGCATCTCGGGAATAAAGCCAAAAGCTATAAATACCCCAGTTGTTGGGTGGAGGTATTGGTCCCACTGTGCATAAAAGGATGCCAATAAGAGCTCTTTATCTTTGTCACCTCCCCAACCTTTAGAACCAACTTCATTAGGCCAATCTTTCGATTGAGAGATCATATCTGATAGGGATGGCCAGACCTTCCCTTGTTCAATCTCAATTGTTGCTTCTGCACCCATAGGTTATCCCTCCTTGTTTTCAGTTTTTTCAGCTGAAGTTTCAGTAGAAGGAGATGTTGGAGTTGCAAATGCTGTTGTTGTCGGTTCAGATGTAACTACCCAACCTTGAGTAGCTGATGGTTTTTTCTTAACATTGAAAGTAACACGACGAACTGTCGTTTTTTGAGCCTCATCCGTTGTACCAACAACGTATGTAACCTCATAGGTATCTTTCTCATTCTTAACGAGTTCAACTTTCTCCAACATTGTGCTAGAAACAGTCGCTACCTCTGGGTTAGTAAATTTAGCGTCGTTATTATCCAAGTAAGCTTTAAGCTTATCCTTGTCTCCTGAATAATAGTATGACAAGAAATAACGAGCCATGACATCAATCTCATGTTCATGATCTTGTATCATTGTAAGACGCTCAACTTTATCTGTTGTGGCCACAAGTTCTTTCTTCACGCGCGTGAAATTACTATTATAGACCATTAGCATCAACAATAAGAACACCGACAAGGTACAAGAGCCAATAGCCAAAATCAATGGCAACTTACTTGGTGGTCCTACTTCTTCATCTTCATACACTCTGCCTGTCTTCTCCTTCCGTTTCTTGGCTCCAGCAACTGATTGTTTATGCTTATCCTTATTCGACATAAGACGATTTGGAAGTTCTCCTTCAATCGTTCCAGGTTTTGGATAAGGTGGCATATCAACAAGAGACAAGCCTAGACTTTCAGCATAACATGGAAGTAACCCCATAGGCCCACTGAAAAAGTTCGAGATGCCTTCATATGTTGTTTTCTCAAACCGTTTATCACGGTGTGCTTCTTCGATAAGTGGGGTAACGAGTTCCTTATAATCTTTCGTAATAACAAAAGGGGTAATCTGAGGTTGTCCTTCAATACTAGGGACTCCCGTAGTTGGTCGTGTCACACGACCATTTTGTTCCATCGGTTGACTAGCAAGAGCAATTCCTTTTAAGGTAAATTCAGAATAACGCTTTTTGATTTCTCGAAAAAGTAATTCTGCTTGTTTAAAAGTTAGGAATGGTAGACTTTGAGCAATACTTTCCTTTTTATTACTAGGGAAATATTCAGTATCTAAGTCATCAATGATATCTGCTAACTCTTCATCCTTTTTAGGATTTGCATTTCCTTTCCACTCGATATAAAGAAACAAGGCATCGGGAAACAATACCTTGCGATTCCCCTTTATGGTAAGTAATTCTTTTTCCATAAAGTAAACCTCTTAACTACTTATTTGGGTTGCCATAGATAAGTGACGATTGTAGTTATCGCTGAACCAACACATAGTGCGATTGCAATCCACATTAGCCAATCAAGTGCTACTGTTCGTTTCTTATCTCCCATCATTAACAAAGCTGAAGCAACTAAACCGAATACTACTGCAGCTCCTGGGAATATAATACGCAACATACCTGCAACGTCATTAAGCGTATTTGTTGCTTCATTAGCTGGATTAGCAGCATTTCCTCCAGTTTGCTCCGCAAAAGCAAGGGATACAGAGTTTAACGTCAACAAAGCAGTCATTCCTAGTGTTGATGCCTTTGTCTTCACGTTGTTCAAAAATGTGTTTTCTTTCAAAACAGCCTCCTTAAAAATTTAATATCTGTAGTCTACAATATTCCATCTACGAGTCACAACCTAGTGACACCCCTTAAGAAGTAAGCAAATAGTTACCATACTCCTCTGGAGGTATCCGTTTGACACTAATATGCGTCTGACGCCTATCTTGAACTGTCTTTCTACCTGAGTTACCATACGCAAACGTTCCTGGTGCATGTCCAGATAAAGACACATCAACCATAAAGTAATCTTGTGGCTTTCGCCCAAGGAAATACAATTGCTCAAAGATTTCATCAGTTAACACTTCATCAATAGTTCTCTCTAAAGGCCTTGCTCCATCTTCTGGACTAACACCGACACTACTAAGATATTCATAGAAGTATTTTTTGCCATCGATAGTTTGGTCACCATCCATAACATCCTCATAATTAATAAGGATATGATGCTCTTTAAACCAACTGCTCTCATGTACAGCCATTTTTGAATAGACAATCTTATCAATGGTTTGTTTCGTCAAGATATTAGTCACTTCAATTTTCCAACGGTTGATAAATTCAGGACGTTTAAAGATCTTGATTAACTCGTCTCTCATGTCCTTCATGAACTCTTTATAGTCAGTCTTGTTCATTTCTGTAAAGGTCTGACCAGAGGTGATATATTTATCTTTGATTCGCTTATGCCCCACGTTTGATGTTGCAATGATAAACGTATTCTTAAAATTGATTTTTCGTCCACGTCCGTCAGTTAAATGCCCGTCATCAAGCATTTGCAAATATAAAGCCCATACATCTGGATGAGCCTTTTCTAACTCGTCCAATAGTACTAACGAGTAGGGATTCTTCTTAATTTTTTCCGTTAAGTCACCTTTTCGCTCGTCATTTCCTATAAGACGAACAACAGCATTATCAGTCATGTATTCTGACATATCCAGCCGAATCATCGCTTCTTCACTACCAAACAGTTGTTTTGCTGCTTGTTTCGCCAATTCAGTTTTACCTGTACCTGTTGTTCCAAGTAGAAGAAGAGTTCCTAGAGGTCTTCGCTTGTTCTGCCCACCCTGGATACCTTTATACATAAGGCGTGCTATAGTTCGAATCACATGGTCTTGCCCCTTAACAACAGCACGCATACCTTCTGCAAAATCCACTGGTGTTGAGGACGTGCGTAGAAGACTTTCCATAGGAATACCTTTTTTACGGTGAATGACACTCGCAATATCTTTTAAGGTAATCTCTGATTTCCCATCGATATTTGCAGTCGCTGAAGCTTCATCAATAATATCAATAGCTTTATCCGGAAGCATTTTATCCGTGACATAACGAATAGATAATTCTACTGCTGCCTTAATGGCATCAGTAGGAATCTCAATATCAAGTTCTCGTTTATACTTGGGACGACGTTTTTTCAAGACCAAAATAGATGCCTCTTTGTCCAGTTCATCAACGTAAACTGGTTGCAGACGTCGTTCCATCGCTGGGTCTCGTTCGATAATCATAAACTCATCAGCTGTAGTGGCTGAAATAAGATAGATTTCCCCACGAGATAAGGCTGGTTTCAAGCTATTAGCGACGTCAAGAGCACTTCCCTCAACACCTGTTCCCATAATGGTATGCACTTCATCAATAAAGAGGATAAACTCATCTTTGTGAGCCATAAACTCTTTAATCAATCCGTCCATTTTGGCAATGATGTTCACCTCTTTACCTGTATGGTCAAATTCTTTCCCTTGGATAGCAGATAATTCTAGTTGCTTAACCTGCTTACCTTGGAAACGTGTTGGGACGTGGGCTTTCTTGTTAAGAATATCCGCACAAATTCCTTCTACAATAGCTGTTTTACCTACACCAGCTTCACCAATTAGTACAGGAGAGTTTTTTTCTAATCGATTCAGTGAGATAAAGACTTGTCTGATTTCATCTTGTCTACCCCAAGCCACAAAATCTTGACGCTTGGGTCTGATTTTCTCAGTAAGGTCTGTTGTGTATTTGTCAATATAAGGAGTCTTACTAAGATTATGGTTAGTCCTCTCCTTCATCTATTTATACTTCCTTCCTAAACGTTCTGCAGCCTTATCCATTAAGTAGCGACGGTTTTTCGAGCCATCATCTCTCAACTCTGGGTAACAGTTCTTATCAATTGGATAATAACGTTTCTTTGTCCGACGGTGTGCATGAATAAATTCCCAGAACTTATTTCCACCAGACGAAGAAGGGATCATCCAATAAATCGTTAAAGTCATTGTACAGAGTAAATTGATTAGGAACTTCAACTCTTGCCCTCTAGGGAAAAATATATCCCTGAATTGTAGTGGAAAAACAAAACTCCCTACTATAATGAAGGCTTTCATTACCGGAACACCGTAGTACTTTACCTGCGTGTAAAGACCACGAGGCAGTCCCCAGTTCCCCTCTTGTTGTTGATTTTCTTCTTGATTCATCCAGTACCTCCTAGAAGTCAATATCCATCATTGGTTGAATATTACTTTCAAAATAAAGGAAATAACGGAATTTCTCAGTCAAAAGCTCCACTTGATCCCTCTGAATACAAATAGAACCTTTCTCTCCAAAATCAATATCCAAAAGGTCCGTACATTCAATACGGCATTGGTTTAAGTGTGTCTTAACTACCTCAATGGATGTTTCAGAGTCATGATGTACGTTACTTGAGACAAAACTACGAAAGTTCTTCCAACCAACTTCTTTATCAATGATTTGATGTAGGCGTTCTAAACCGTCTGCCCATTTCCCTCTAAAAATTTGAAGGGGTTCATTCATAGCGTTACCTCGCTGATATTTCATCAATAGGCAGTCCTGGTTAAGTAAATAGCGTTGTTCGTCAATTGTCATAATCGTTAATAAAGTCCTTTCTTTCCTTTTTATATTTATTCCCCAATATCTTGTTTTACTGAGCGCACTGGTGAATTAAACTTGTAGGTACCATTCTTAACTGCTTTGATATTCTTTTCAATCTGTTCAATGATTGTCTGAACATAAGCAGCATTTTCACGCGCTTTCGCTCCGTCCTTCTCTTTAGAGTCCATACTTTTCTCGATAGCTTCCATATCACTCTGCTTATCGGTTAACTCGTTACCGACCAAGTATTCTGACTCACGCTTCAACTGCTCCAATGTCTTAGTATCTTCCTTGACACTGTCATCAAGTGTTTTTGCAGAAGCCAAGAGTTCTTTTCGTTGACCTTTTTGATATTTCAACTCCTCTTCAAAAATATTGAGGGCAAACTTCTCACGAGACAAATTCTTGACATATTTGTTTTTGAGAAGTTCATTTTGAGGAGTTACAAAGAAATCAACGTAGTTCTTATTCCCTTCCTTATCTTTTTGTTTATTCTGCTTAGAAACTGAAGCGTCATTAGAACTTGATGATAAGTAGTCATTGTATTCTTGAACGTCAATCTTGAGACTGTTTGAGTTCGGTGTCTTATTTGTCGCACGAATAACCATGAGCGTATAATCTGAAGGCACATTACGCATGACCAGATACACCTTATCTCCGGTTAACGGAATGACTTCTAAGGTCACTGCTTCAGGATTCTTAACACTACTTGGCAAGAAAACCTGCCAATCAAGATTTTCAGTATTAATCCCTTTTTTAATAGCACTAGTAGCATCTGATGTTGTTAACTCCATAACGACCAACCCATTTGAAGAAGAGTAAGTCATAGAGGTTGCTGTGATGCTTCCAAGGCCATTACCAAATGATTGTGCTGCCTGCAGTTGTGACTCTAAGTAAGTAACTCGGGTTGGAGAGAAATAAGCAGTTGTAGCTGTCCAGACCATAGTTCCCAGTAATGCATAGCTAATGATTAACGTTCGTTTTAACCGATGTCGCCTCAAGTAAGAAAGAACTCTGTTACTCTCCCAGAAGGACTTGATCCTATTTGCTGCTCTAATCGGAAAATACCGCCAACCTTCCAGCTCTTCGAGCCCCTGTGTATTTTCATAATCTTTAAATTCTACCATGAAGCCATGATAGGCTATTTTATATAGGTGTCGCAACCTAGTGACATAGGTTGACTTTCGAGCTTATTCTGGTTTCCTAGCATTGAAATAACCCCTTTAATAAGCTATACTAAAAATGTGTTTAGGAGTATTCCTAAACACAGTCATTGTTTTCCCCTTCGGGGAATTTTATGGAGAGGTTGCTTTTCTCCTTCTTCTCCATTTCTTCTTTTTCATAAAACGTCATTGTTTTTTGAAAATATTGTTGTTGTGACCATTGGAACTTCCTGTTGTTCCGATGGTTTTTTCTTGTCTAAATGAGGTCCTTTGACAACAAAAAAGAGGCAGCCCTCAATGGACTACCTCTCTTCCCAAGAGAAATTTCTCTGGAGAAGAAAAACAATGACTATTTTTAGTTTAACAGCGAGGGGAGAAACCTCATAACACTAAAAACAGAAAGGATAGTTATGCTTTGGGGGAGGTCCCTGATTCATAACTAATAGAAGTTAATAGATTATGTTAGATACGAGAGGAGAAATCTCGTCTAACCTTACAACAATGGTTGGGTTAAGGAGAGGGGAGAAACCTCATTCCTGAACCTTGATATAAGTATATCATAATAGGTCTTGTATTCGAAGCTCAGAGGACCCTTTATTTCACTTTTTTATATTTTTTTAACCTCCTATAATCACGCTATTATTAACTGACATCATTCTAAAAAAATAATTCAGGCTATTCTCCAGATGCTGATGAAACTAGTAGGTTTTGTCTTTCATTACATGGGATATTTACTTTCACCCCTAAAGCTTCAACTTGTCCACCTTTATAAATAAAGCAATATCCTAATCCTGCAAACAGAAAGATACATAGTCTTCCACTAGATGTATTTAAAAAATTATAAAAGTCTTTATCCATATTAATCTCCTTATCTATGTTAGTTTATTACTAATTTTACCTATTACAAATCCTACTGATAGAAGACAACCTCCCCAAATAATCTTTTGAAAGATTTTTGATTCCTCTTGATTATTGTTCTGCTCTTCAACCTGCTCCTCTGGCGTTTTTTGTTCTATAACTAATGTGTTTAGATTGGTTTCAAAACCTGTCTTTCCTTTATTGAGTTGTCCCAAATTATCAATAAAACAAACCATGATTTTCTTTCCTTTACAGGAATATAATTTGTTCAATTTATAAGCATCGACACTCAAATTTTTATCATTCGTTATTAGTAACTGTGAATGCTTTGACTTATCTTTGGTAATTCTAGATAACAATTCTGAGTCAGCAAAAGCCGAACTAACCTCTGACTGTTTTAAATCCTTATCTTCAAATATAAATAAATTACTGTAGTTCTTGAAAAGCAGAATCACAGATTTCGCTTTCTCTTGTTTTTCAATATTCTTTGAACTCAAATGCCTAACAATTTCTAAACATACTTCTCGGGTAACAATTATTTTCTTATTTAGAGCCTCAAAAATATCTTGATATTGCACTAAAAACCTGCCCAATTCTGTATCATTCATTAGCGATGAGGTATCAATATATATCTTCTCATTAAGAGCCAACAAATCTTCTACATATTCTCTATTTGTCATTTAGAAAACCTCCTATTACTTATATCTAAATTCTAAACTAAGCGGAATGTTATTGAAAATAAAAACGGGACTTTTTAGTCCCGTTTTATTAAATAAAGTCTTCGATACTCAAATCTCTTAGGTTTGGATGTTTCAACTTTAGGCGACATATTTCTTCTAAATTATCTATACCCAACTCAAAAGCTAATTTTAGTTCAGATTCGTCAATATTCACTGTCTTGTTTTTATATTTTACTATGGCTTCATTTTTAGTTGGTTCAAACCAAGTCCTTTCATGATAGCCTAAAAAAGTGCCTATCGGTAACCCATCATCTAAACCATACTTTTCAGCAAATGGGTCATATCCTTTATATACTTTCCATTTTTTAGTTTTTACTACACAACCAAATTCGTTTGATACATTGTAATATTCATATATACGCCATTGATCTTCTCCAGAAAAATAATCATCATAGGAACGAATAAATTGCTTTTTATCAATTAAGCTATTTTTCAAATTATCTAAATAATTCTTCATGGATTTAAATTCCTGCAAATAGAACCATTCAACATCACTATCCCACTGTTTACTTTTACAGTAGTTCTTTAGTTCTTCTAAAGTGGTTAACCTTGGATAATCTCTTTCTTCTTTCTTTTTATTTCGA